>CAZGIU010000018.1:4394-8661 GCA_964526535.1 uncultured Candidatus Saccharibacteria bacterium
GTTTTTGGAAAAATACCAATCTTAAAATATTTGACTCTTATTTTCAGCCATATACAATATATATAGGTCGATATTTAAATTAAAATCAAGAAGGAGGCATTATGGCTAATGTCCAAACATGGCAAGAAGCAGTTCAAAACTCTTTTAATGAGGTAGTTTCCTCAATAGTTAAGTATTTTCCTAATGTGTTAGGTGCTTTGGTAATTGTTGTAGTTGGTGTGGTGGTTGGAATTTTAATTGGTAAGGCCGTAGAAAAAGTAGCTCAAATGCTAAAAGTTGATCACTTGTTCGAAAGATTTAATATTAAAAGAACTTTTGACCGATTTGGCATTAAGCTGTCTGTAGCTAAGCTATTTGGCGTTTTAGTCAAATGGTTTGTTTATATTGTAACTTTTTTGGCTGTAACCAATGCGCTTCAGCTTCAAGAGCTTTCTGTTTTCGTAAATAGCATTTTGCTTTATGTTCCTAATGTAATTGTGGCTGTTTTAATCTTAACTGTTGGTGTTTTGGTGGCTCATTTTGTTGGCGAAGTTGTTATGGGAGCTGCTGAAGGCGCCAAATTTAAAGCTGCTGGTTTTGTTTCCATGGTGACCCGATATTCAATTGTCGGTTTTTCCATCTTAGCTGCTTTAGTTCAGCTTCAAATTGCTACTAGCTTAATCGAAACTTTATTTATGGGTATCGTTGCTTCAGTAGCTTTAGCTGTAGGTTTGGCTTTCGGTTTTGGTGGTCAGGGAGTGGCCAGAGAAATTTTAGAGAAAGTAAAAAGAAATATAGAAAGTTAGCTTTACTGAGCCGTTATTAAAAAGTGTTGACAAGCTTTTTAAATTAGTGTAAACTTTTCTTTGTATCAAAAACGAGGTTTTACCCTTAATGAGAAGCTATTACATAAGAAAAACACTAAAGACGGCCTAACTGGTTACGGATTTCTTTTAGCCCGCCGTCTGGCGGGTTTTTTAATAGCTAAGCCTTAGATACATCTCAGAACTTTAAAAATTAAATAGAACGCAATTTCGAACAACTTAAATCACAATTATATATTTTGTGGTTATAAGGTTACTCAACATGGCATATGATGGATGCCTTGGCGTAAAAGACCGATGAAGGACGTGGCTGGCTGCGATAAGCCACGGGGAGCCGCTAGCAGGCTTTGATCCGTGGATGTCCGAATGGGGAAACCCACTTTGGTAAAACCGAAGTACTTGCTTTTAGCGAGAGGGCACGAGGCGAACTGAAACATCTTAGTAGTCTCAGGAAGAGAAATCAACGAGATTCCCCCAGTAGTGGCGAGCGAACAGGGAATAGTCTAAACCTAGTTCTTTTTCCAAAAATTGATTTACTGAATGCTTCTTCTTAGCGTTTGGTAAATCAAAACTTGGTTTGTGCGAAGTAAAAAGAGCAGGGGTTGTAAGGAAGTTCGGCAGTTGCTTAATTTTCTTTAGGGGAAATTAAGCAACCTTAGCGTCCGCACGGCGCAATAAGATCTTAAAAGGTTAAGAAAAGGACCCTGGAAAGGGCCACCATAGAAGGTGACAGTCCTGTATTTTAAAATCTTTTGGACTTATCGAACTTTACTTAAGTACCACGGGACACGTGTAATCCTGTGGGAAGCTGGGCAGCCCACTGTCCAAGACTAAATATCTTTTACGACCGATAGTGAACTAGTACCGTGAGGGAAAGGTTAAAAGAACCCCGGTGAGGGGAGTGAAATAGAACCTGAAATCATATGCTTACAAAGAGTCGGAGTCCCGATTTATCGGGATGACGGCGTGCTTTTTGTAGAACGAGCCAACGAGTTAGTGAAGTATAGCAAGGCTAAGGCGATTGCCGGAGCCGTAGTGAAAGCGAGGATTAATAGTCCGAAATTAGTTGTACTTCCTAGACCCGAAACCGGGTGATCTATCCATGGCCAGGCTGAAGCTACCGTAAAAGGTAGTGGAGGGCCGAACGCACCAGAGCTGCAACACTGGGCGATGAGCTGTGGATAGGGGTGAAAAGCCAATCGAACCCGGATATAGCTGGTTCTCCTCGAAATGTATTTAGGTACAGCGTCGTATTGTAGCAAGAAGGGGTAGAGCACTGTATGGATTCAGGTCCTTATGGATACTGCATCCAAACAAACTCCGAATACTTCTTGTATCTTGCGGCAGTGAGACTGTGGGGGATAAGCTCCATGGTCGAGAGGGAAACAACCCAGACCGCCGTCTAAGGTCCCTAAATCTATGCTAAGTGGGAAAGGATGTAAGATTGCATTGACAACCAGGATGTTGGCTTAGAAGCAGCCATTCATTTAAAGAGTGCGTAATAGCTCACTGGGTTATGCGGTTTTGCGCCGAAAATGTAACGGGGCTAAGCATAGTACCGAAGACGCGGATTCTCCGATGATATGTCGGAGAGTAGTAGAGGAGCGTTCCTATTTGGCTGAAGCTAGATCGTAAGGTCTGGTGGACGAATAGGAAGTGAGAATGTTGGCATGAGTAGCGTTTATGCAGGTGAGATACCTGCACACCGTAAGCCTCAGGTTTCCCATCCAATGCTAATCAGGGTGGGGTTAGTCGGGCCTAAGCGTACCCCGCATGGGTATACGCGATGGACAACAGGTTGATATTCCTGTACCTCTGTAAGTGTTCCTAGTCATGACGGTTAACAATAGGTAGAGCTTTCTAATGGTATGAGAGTCTAATCCCGCCGAGAGGCGGGAGAATGAAAGTGCCGTAAGGTGCAATTCTGCTGAATGTTGATCCAGGAAAAGTGGCTAGTTAAGCTTATAGAGCCCGTACCGTAAACCGACACAGGTAGGCGAGGCGAGTAGCCTAAGGTGTTCGAGCAAACTCTCGTTAAGGAACTCGGCAAAATAGCGGCCGTAACTTCGGAATAAGGCCTGCCCACTTCGGTGGGCCGCAGTTAAAGATCCCAGGCGACTGTTTACCAAAAACATAGGTCTATGCAAACTCCTAAAGAGGAGGTATATGGGCTGATGCCTGCCCAGTGCTGGAAGGTTACGTTGAAGGGTGCAAGCCTCGATACTAAGCCCCAGTGAACGGCGGCGGTAACTATAACCGTCCTAAGGTGAATTATTGCCTTAGTAAAACTTGTCCCGACACCCGCAAAGGTTCGGGATCCCGATATTGCTGTGAAGTAATCGTCGGGAGCTATATGCTGAAATATCTGATGTATCTAATGCTACTATGGTATAATTATTCCTTAGATAAAGGATAATTATGGCAAGTAAAAATGTATTTAGTGCAGACAATCAGCAGGAAAGACAGTTTCTTTATGGGTGGATTGTAGGATTAGTTGATGGCGAAGGCTGTTTCTCTATTAGTGTTATTAAAAACGCAACAACCTCAATAGGTTTTCAGATTTTTCCAGAATTTGTAGTAACACAAGGAGAAAAAAGTCTAAAGTCACTTACTATTCTTAAAGATTTCTTCAATTGTGGTCAATTAATTATTAACCGCAGAAAAGATAATCATAAAAAAAATCTATATCGCTTTTGTGTCCGGTCTAGGAAAGATTTGGAAGAGAAAATTATTCCTTTCTTTCTAAAGTATCGTTTAAAAACATCAAAAGCTAAAGATTTTCAGATTTTCGTCAAAGTAATTGGTGAAATGAAAAAACATCTCCACCTAACCCCAAAAGGTTATAAAAAAATTCTTCTAAAGATTTCCAAAATGAATCGTAAGAAGAAAAGAAACTGAATCCCCAGAGACTATACGCCAAGATTCTGTTAAAACAGAATAAGATATAGTCCGAACTCTTCTCGATATAAAAATCGGGATCTCGATTTCTTTATTGTAAATCAATAAATAAATGAGTCGGGAATGGCGACATAGAGAGCTTATCTCGCGATAAGCCGCTTCGATTAAATTCGAAGTCTAACCTGGCAACAGGTAGTAACAGATTGAGCGAAATTCCTTGTCTGGTAAGTTCAGACCCGCACGAATGGCTTAACGGTCTGGGAACTGTCTCAACGAGAGGCTCGGTGAAATTGCAATGTCGGTAAAGATGCCGACTAATTATGGAAAGACGGAAAGACCCCGTGAAGCTTTACTACAGCTTGATATTGGGTTAAGACATAAATTGTGTAGGATAGGTGGGAGACTTTGAAACCAGAGCGCCAGCTTTGGTGGAGTCGTCGGTGAAATACCACCCTTTCTATGTTTTGATTCTAACCGGTCACAGACCGGGACAGTGTTTGGCGGGTAGTTTGACTGGGGCGGTCGCCTCCCAAAAGGTAACGGAGGCGTTCAAAGGTTGGCTTAGT
>CAZGIU010000019.1:0-5777 GCA_964526535.1 uncultured Candidatus Saccharibacteria bacterium
AAAACAAGTCTATCGATGAGCTTACCAGGGCTCTTTCAGACGCTAAGAAAAGTCTTAACAAGCTTAAATTAGATATAGCTCAGGCAAAAAATTCAAAAGTTCACGAAGTAAAAAAAGAAAAAAAAGACATTGCTAGAATACTTACTTTAATAAGAGAAAAACAGTGGGCTGAATTTGAGAAGCAAAAAGGAGACGGTCATGGTAAATAAGGAAAAACAAATAAGAACTTTTCAGGGAATTGTTGTTTCTGACAAAATGGATAAAACTATTGTAGTTGAAGTTGTTAATACTAAAACCCACCCCGTTTATAAAAAACAGTTTAAGGTTTCTAAGAAATATAAAGTCCATGATGAGAAAAATGAATTTAAAGCTGGGGATACTGTTTTGATCAAGGAAACCAGACCTTTTAGTAAGACAAAAAGTTGGGTTGCAGAGAGCATTAAGGAGAAGAAGTAATGATACAGCAAGAAACAAGACTAAAAGTTGCTGATAATAGTGGCGCTAAACTTTTAAATACCATAAAAATTTTAGGCGGCACTAAAAGAAGATATGCTAGAGTAGGTGATATCGTAGTTGCTTCTGTTAAAGTTGCTATTCCTAGAGCCACGGTTAAGAAAAAAGAGGTGGTTAAGGCTGTTATTGTTAGAACTAAAAGAGAAACCAGAAGAATAGACGGTTCAACTATCAGGTTTGATGATAATGCTGCTGTTGTAATAGATAAAGATAGCAATCCAAGAGGCACTCGTATTTTTGGTCCAATTCCAAGGGAAATTAAAGATAAAGGTTTCAACAAAATTGCTTCTTTAGCAGTGGAGGTTTTGTAATGAGAATTAAAAAAGGAGATAAAGTTATTATTGTTGCTGGCAAAGATAAAGGTAAAACAGGTAGCGTGGAAAAAGCTCTACCTAAAAAACAAACCGTTATTGTAATTGGTGTAAATATGCGTAAAAAACACCTTAAACCCTCTCGGCAAAATCCTCAAGGAGGTATAAAAGAATATTCTGCTCCAATTGATATCTCTAATATTAAGTTTATATGTCCAAAATGTGATAAACCAACCAGAATAAGCTTTGAAATTACTAAAGATTCTAAGGAAAGGAAATGCAAGCGATGCAAGCAATTAGTGTAAATCCCAGATTAAAAGAAAAATACCAAAAAGAAATTATACCTCTTTTTCTAAAAGACCATGGTTTTAGTAATAAACTGGCTGTACCTCGTTTAGTTAAAATCGTGGTTAATATGTCATCTGGTAGAGCTATTGAGGATTCTAAATTTTTAGAAAAAACTCAAAGTGTCATTGCTAATATAACAGGTCAGCTGCCAGTCATTGTTAGGGCAAAAAAGTCAGTTTCTTCCTTTAAACTAAGAGAGGGTATGCCGATTGCCATAAAAGTTACCCTAAGAGGTGCTAAAATGTATGAGTTTCTTGATAGACTGATATCAATAGCTTTACCTAGAGTTAGAGATTTTAGAGGAACAAAAAATAAATTTGATGGTCATGGTAATTTTACTTTAGGAGTTTCTGAGATGACGGTTTTTCCCGAAGCCTCCTTAGAAGATGATAACTTCGGTTTTGAAATAAGTATAAATACTACAGCCAAAGACGATAAAAACGGAGAATTGCTTTTAAGGTCTTTTGGCTTTCCATTAAAGAATAAGGAGAAAAAATAATGGCCAGAAAAGCCTTGGTAGTAAAATCACAAAGGACACCAAAATATTCAACCAGAAAAGTGAACAGATGTACTGTTTGCGGTCGAGTTAGAGGTTATATGAAAAAATTCGGTCTTTGTAGGATTTGTTTTAGAGAAAAGGCCAATAAAGGTGAAATTCCAGGAGTAACCAAGAGCTCTTGGTAAGATAAGGAGATTCAGAATGACATTAACTGATCCAATAGCCCAAATGTTGACAACTATTAGAAACGGTTTATCTTCCAATAAAGAGGAAGTTCAGCTTGCTAGTTCCAAATTAAAAGTTCAAATAATAGAAGTTCTAAAAAAGAACGGTTTTGTCTCTGACTTTAAAATTGAAGGAGAAAAAGATAAAGAATCTATAGTTGTTAAACTTAAATACTTAGAAAGTCGTCCAGCAATCTCTAAAATAAAAAGGGTTTCTAGACCAGGTCAAAGAGTTTATCTGGGTAAAATGAACATACCAAATGTAAAAGGTGGTCGAGGCTGTGTCATTTTATCTACATCATCAGGAATATTAACAGACAAAGAAGCTAAGAAGCTTGGAGTTGGTGGAGAAGCTTTAGTAGAGGTTTGGTAAAGAGGTTATTATGTCAAATATAGGTAAAAATCCGATACAAATTCCAGATCAAGTTAAGATTAATTTAGCTGATAGTTTAATTGAAGTTACTGGTCCAAAGGGTACTCTCAAAAGAGACATACCTAAAGAAATAAAAGTTTCTATTGATAAAAATCAAATTTCAGTTAAAAGAAATTCTGACGAAAGACGCACTAAAGAGTTCCATGGTCTTATCAGAACGTTAATTTCAAATATGATTGAAGGTGTCTCCGAAGGTTTTAATAAAAGACTTAAATATGTTGGTGTTGGTTATCGAGCGCAAGTTCAAGGCAAAGAGCTTGAGCTTAATGTTGGTTATTCTCATCCTGTAAAAATTATCGCCCCAGCTGGAATAGAGTTTTCAATGGATAAAAATATTATAGTTGTTTCTGGTATTAATAAAGAGTTGGTTGGTAAGGTTGCCTCAGACATTAGAGCTGTTAGAAAACCAGAACCATACAAGGGTAAGGGTATTATGTATGAAGATGAAAAGATAAGAAGAAAAGCTGGTAAATCATTTAAGGCTGGTGGAGAATAATCAAATGGAAAAGAAAATAACGCAAAGAAAACTTAGACATAACAGAGTAAGAGCTAAGGTTAAAGGCACAATTAATAAACCCCGCTTAGCTGTTTTTAGGAGCTTAAAATATATATATGCTCAAATTATTGATGATTACCAAGGTTTAACAATTGTAGCAGCCAGTAATAGCAAAAATAAAATGACAGCTAAAGAAGTAGGCAAGGATTTGGCTAAAAAAGCTCAAGATAAAAAAATAAAGCAAGTTGTTTTTGATAAAGGTGGTTTTAAATACCATGGTCAGGTTAAAGATTTGGCTGATGGTGCCCGAGAAGGCGGCTTAGAATTTTAGGAGAATTATGGAAGAATTAAAAGAAATAATTAAAAAAGATATAAAAATTGAAAAAATTAGTGAGCTTGAAGAGTTGGCAGGAAGGAATAGCAATGAAAAGCCAGTAGTCGAAGATTCTGCTATTAAGAAAATTTCGCAAATTGATGATAAAAAACTTAAATTCAGGACCGTTACTCCATCTAGGCCTAAAATAGAAAAAAGAATTGAAAGAAAAAAAGAATTTGAAGAAAAGGTTCTAGAAATTGCTAGGGTAGCTAGGGTTGTTAAAGGTGGTCGTCGTTTTAAGTTTAGAGCAGCTGTAGTTATTGGTGATAAAAATGGTCGGGTTGGTTATGGTATGGGTAAGGGATCCGAAGTTCAAGAAGCTGTTAGAAAAGCTGTAGCTCAGGCTAAAAAGATAATGATAGAAGTAAAAAGAAATGGTACTACTATTCCAGCTGATATAGAATCTTCTTTTAAAGGAGCTAAGATAATTTTAAAACCAGCTCCTAAGGGGGCAGGAATTATTGCTGGTGGACCAGTTAGGGCTGTTGTTGATGCAGCTGGTATATCTGATATTTCTTCTAAAATGCTCGGTTCTTCTAATAAAGTAAATAATATGATTGCTACTTTTGAGGCATTAAAAAAACTAACCAAATTTGAGGGTTAATATGAAATTAGAACTTAAAGAAAAATCTAAGAAAAAGAAAAGATTAGGCCGAGGCATTTCATCTGGTTCTGGTAAAACTTCCGGTAAAGGCACTAAAGGTCAAAAGTCCAGAACTGGCAACAGTATTCCCAGGGGTTTTGAGGGAGGTCAAAATCCCTTAAAGCACAGGATACCCAAGACTCGTGGTTTTAAGAACATTAATTTAAAAGAAGTGTTTGTTGTCAACCTTTCTCGGCTTAATGTTTTTAAAGATGGTGAAGAGGTTAGTCCTAAAACCTTGTTTGAAAAAAAGATAATTAGAAAGATTTCACAGGTTAAAATACTTTCAGATGGTGAATTAAAATCAAAAGTCAAAATTGTTGGTGTTAAGGTTTCACAAAGTGCTCAGGGAAAAATCAAAAAAGCAGGCGGGGAAATAGTTAATGCTTAATTTTTTCAAAAAGCTTTGGACTAATAAGGAGCTGCGGAAAAACTTGCTTTTAGTTGTAATGATTATGGTTTTATTCAGGATTTTAGCTCACGTTCCTTTGCCTGGAGCAGATAGAGAAGCTCTTAAGGGTTTTTTTGAAAATAATCAGCTTTTTGGTCTTTTAAATATTTTTTCTGGCGGAGCAATGAGTCAGTTTTCTATTGTTACCTTGGGTATAGGCCCATATATCAATGCATCTATTATTATGCAACTTCTGACTATAATTGTTCCTAAGCTAGAAGCTCTTCAAAAAGAAGGCGAAAGAGGTCAGTTTAAAATTAATCAATATACTCGTTATTTAACAGTTCCCTTGGCTTTTGCTCAGTCCTATGGTTATATTATTTTACTTTCACAAACAGCAGGTACCCAGTCAATTTTTAATGACTTAACTCCTTATTTTATTTTAACTTCATGTTTAGTTATGACTGCTGGAGCTATTCTTTTGATGTGGATGGGTGAAATAATCTCTGAGAAAGGTGTCGGTAATGGGATTTCTTTACTGATATTCGCAGGTATAGTGGCTAGTTTTCCTCAAGGCATCCAGCAAGTTTTAATTACATTTGATCCTTCACAAATATTTACTTTACTGGCTATTGCAGCTTTAGCTGGGGTAGTTTTAATATCTATAGTTTTTATTACCGAAGGTCAGCGCAAAATACCTGTTACCTATTCCAGAAGAGTTAGGGGTTCAAAAATGTATGGTGGGGTTTCTTCTCATTTACCATTAAGGGTAACTACAGCAGGCGTTATTCCAATTATATTTGCCATGAGTTTCATGTTATTTCCTGGAGCCATTGCTAAATTTTTTACCAACGCCCAATCTGCTAATGTGGCTAATGCGGCTAGATTCGTAGAACAATTATTCGCTAATCAAATATTTTTTGCTATTTTCTACTTCTTTCTAGTAGTGGCTTTTACTTATTTTTATACTTCAATAGTCTTTAAACCTGACAATGTAGCTGAAAATTTACAAAAACAGGGTGGTTTTATACCTGGTTTAAGGCCTGGAACCCAAACAGCGGATTATTTAAAAAAAGTTATGGTTAGAATAACTTTAGCTGGAGCTTTGTTTTTAGGAATCATTGCAGTTATGCCTTTTGTTATGGAAGAAATCATGGGTACTGGAACCTTGGTTATTGGTGGAACTAGTCTATTGATTGTTGTTTCAGTGGCCATTGAATTCATGAAGCAAATAGAAGCTAAATTAATAATGAAAAGCTATGAAAAATACTATTAGACCTTTAACAATTGTTATGCTTGGTCTTCAGGGTTCTGGTAAAGGAACTCAGGCTCAGCTTTTGGCCGATAAATACGGTTTCCAACTTTTAGATATGGGATCTTCTATCAGAGATAGGGTTAAACAAGGTCAAATACCAGTAGAGGATAAAAAATTAACTCAAGAAGGTAAGCTAATTAGAGATGAAACCACAATAGCCATTGCTAATGAGGTTTTAGATTCAATTGACAGTAATGTTTCTTTAATCATAGATGGTTATCCTCGTAC
>CAZGIU010000019.1:5877-7987 GCA_964526535.1 uncultured Candidatus Saccharibacteria bacterium
AGAGATGCTATTTTTTCTGACTTAGAGAATAGGCTTAATTTAAAATGACAGTAAAAACCAAGTATGAAATAGAAAAAATGAGATTTGGTGGAACTATTTTAGCCAAAGTGATGCAAGCTTTAGTTAAAATAGTAGCACCAGGGCTCAAAACCAGAGAACTGGATGACTTGGCAACAAGAAAAATAAAAGAATATGGCGCTCAGGCTTCATTTCTTAATTATCAAGGGTTTCCAGGTTCAATTTGTACTTCGATAAATGAAGAAATTGTTCATGGTATACCTTCTGAAAGACAGCTTTTTGAGGGTGATTTATTGGGCATTGATTTGGGTATTTTTTATGATGGTTATCATACTGATGCGGCAGTAACAGTCGGAGTAGGAAAATTATCCCAGCGTGATACCAAATTAATGGAAATTGCTCAAAAAAGTTTATTAAATGGCTTGAAAAAGGTAAAAAATGGTGCTAAGATTGGTGATATAGCTTCAGTTGTTCAAAGAACAGCTGAGAAAGCCGGTTTCTCAGTAGTTAGAGACCTAACTGGTCATGGAATTGGCAGAGATTTACATGAAGATCCTTCTATTCCTAACTTTGGGGACCCACAAACTGGCGAAGTTATAAAATCTGGCCAAACCTTAGCAATTGAACCAATGATCAATGCTGGGACCTATCATACAGTTACCTTAGATGATGGCTGGACTATTGTAACAGAAGATAGAAAGAAGTCGGCCCACTTTGAATTAACCATTTTGGTAACAGATCATGGCTATGAAAATTTAACGCCAATTAGGGGATAAAAACCCCCTTGAAATTTTTAAGAAAATAATATAACATATTAACTTGTATAAATTATGAGTGAAAAGGAAAATAAGAAGAAAAAAGAGGTGATTGAGTTGGAGGGTACAATTATAGAGACCCTGCCAAACGCTATGTTTAAAGTTAAGCTTGATAATGGACATGAAATCTTAGCCCATATTTCAGGTAGAATGAGAATGCATTATATAAAGATTTTGCCAGGTGATAAGGTTAATATTGAAATGACTCCCTATGATTTAACTAAAGGAAGAATAACCTACAGACAAAAATAGGAAAATTATGAAAGTAAGAGCATCAGTCAAGAAAATTTGTGCCAAATGTAAAATAATTCGCCGAGAAGGAATTCTTAGAGTTATTTGTGAAAATCCTAAGCACAAGCAAAAACAAGGTTAAGGAGTAAGAATGCATAGAATAGCAGGTGTAAATTTACCAGATGAAAAAAGAGTAGAAGTGGGTTTGACTTATATTTTTGGTGTTGGTAAATCTACTAGTCTTAAAATTTTAGAAAAACTTAACATAGATAAAAACAGAAAAATTAAGGATTTAACCGAAGTAGAGGTTCAGAAAATCAGAGAAATTCTTGAAAAGCAGAGAGTCGAAGGTGATTTAAAAAGAGAAATATCAGATAACATAAAAAGACTTAAAGATATCGCTTCTTATCGTGGAGATAGACATAGAAAAGGTTTGCCACTTAGAGGTCAAAGAACCAAAACAAATGCTAGAACCAAGAGAGGCAGAAAAGTAAGTGCTGGTTCTGGTAGGAAGCCAGCAGCACAAAAGACTTAGGCTAAAGGAGTAAAATGGCTGAAAAACAAGCAAAAAAAAGAAAAAAAAGAGTCAAAAAGAATATACCTTCAGGTAGAGTTTATATTCAGTCGACTTTTAACAATACCACTATTACATTAACCGACGACAATGGTAATGTTTTAAGTTGGGCCTCAGCTGGTACCATGGGCTATAAAGGCTCACGAAAAAGTACTCCTTATGTTGCTGGTCAGGCAGCTAAAAAAGTTGCTGATGATGCTAAACTAGTTAATATGGAAAAAATTGATGTTTTTGTTAAGGGAGTGGGCTCTGGTCGTGAAACCGCAGTTAGAGCTTTAAATAGTGCCGGTTTGGCTGTTATTTCTATGAAGGATGTTACTCCAATTCCTCACAATGGTCCAAGACCTAAAAAACCGAGAAGAGTATAAAAGGAGATATAAGTGATAGATAATGTTTGTAAAAAATGTAGAAGAGAAGGCGAAAAACTATTCCTAAAGGGTGATAGATGTTTTTCTGCTAAATGTGCTTTTGT
>CAZGIU010000020.1:0-2937 GCA_964526535.1 uncultured Candidatus Saccharibacteria bacterium
AGTATTAACCTCTAATCTAATACCTGTCATACCCACTGGATCTTTTATACCTTCCTGGTCATCTACAGTAAAGGTTTGAGGGATAACATGCAAAACTTCTTTATTGGCTGGCAAAGATAAAGCTGAAGCAGCCTCAATAGTTCTTTCTTCGTCCTCGTGAGTTATTTCACCACCTCCAGAAATAGCTACAGCTCCTTTATTATCTGTTGACTCTAAGTGAGCTCCGCCCACAGAAACTAAAGCATGATCAATTTTAAGACCAGACATTCTTTCCGCTTTTTCCAGAGCAGCTGAAATAGAAGTTACTGTTTCTTCAACATCTATAATTACCCCCTTACGTAAACCTTTGGTTGGAGCAGATCCAACCCCAATAACATCAGTTTTATTTTGCTCAGAATTTTTTCTGGCAACTACCGCACAAACTTTGCTAGTACCAATATCAAGACCAATTGCTATATTAGATTCTCTCACCTAAACTCCTTTTATAAATAAATCTTAAACCTATTATAATAAGAAACTTGAGCTAGGACAATATCTCAGCAAAATAAGGCAAAAAAACTATCAGACCAATAATTATTGCACTAACTGCACAAACTAAAACAGCTCCGGCTGCCAAATCTTTTATTTTCATAATCTTTCCATTTTTAACAGAACAGGAAAAGTCTGCCAATTCTTCAATAACTGTATTAATCATTTCCATCGCCAAAACTAAACTTATGGCAAAAATAATAGCTACCCATTCCAAGGGTTTTATTGAAAAATAAAATCCAAAAAAAACAACTACTAAAGCTATAAATATATGTATTTTAATATTTCTTTCTTGCCAGAAAAAAACTAAACCAGAAAGAGCATAACCAAAACTTTTTTTTACTTTATTTATCACTTAAGGCCTCTAGTATTTTTTTTGTTTCTCGTTCCATTTTTGTTTCTTGATAATCATTTTGATGATCATACGATAAAAGATGAAGAAAACTATGAACTAAATTCCATTTTAAAGCTTCCAAAAAATTATCTTTACCAGTTATTAGCGGATAATTAATAAATACATCACCTAGGTTAACATATTTTTGCGGATTAATAAAATCTTTATTGCTTAAAATTGGAAAGGATAGACTTTGAGCATCCTTTTTTCTGTCTCTAAATTTTTTATTAAGCTTTATCATGTTTTTTGAATTGGTCAGAATAATAGTAAATTTTATTTTTTTGTTAAACGAGTATTTTACTGCTAAAAATTTAGCAATTTTTGATAAATACTTTTTATCTTCTTTAGTAGAATTTACTTCAAAGTCTATCAGATCAAACATTTTAATGTTTCTCATATTTAATTCTTTTATGATACATTTCAGAAAGAATTTTTTTAAAAGATTCTCTTAATTGCTCAATTTCCTTAAAAGACATGGCAATCTCTTTAAACTGACCGGATTTAATCCTTTGGTCAACGATATCATCAACTATCTGAGCTATTTTAACAACAGTCATATTTTTACCATCTGTTCTGGTTCTAGCCTCTATCGAATCTGACAACATAATAACCACCTCTTCTTTGGTTTGTGGTAAAGGCCCTTCGTAACGAAATTTCTTGATATCAATCTTATCACCATTTTTAAGTGCTTGGTTCAAAAAATAAAAAACTTCTGAATTTCCATGATGGGAAGCTATAATGCTTAAAATTTCTTTTGGTAATCTTTTTTTTCTCCCCAACAATAATCCACTTGCAACATGGAATTTAATAATAGCAGCGCTTTTTTCTGGATTTTTAATTTCCTGATGAATGTTCTTTTTCTTTTGGTTCTCTATAAAATAATCGGGTTGTTCCATTTTTCCAATATCATGGTAAAGAGCACCTACCCCGCACAAAATAACATTAGCACCAACATCTTTAGCCGCCTGCCTAGCTAAGATAGAAACTATTAAACTATGCTGATAAGTCCCTGGCGCTTTAATAGAGAAATCTCTTAAAATTTCTTGATGCGGATTCTCAAGTTCAAGCAAATCTAATAAAGTTGTTATTCTAAAAATATTACCCCAAAGCATTAAACTACCAAAAATAATAACCGAGGTTGAAAAACCATAAATTGCCAAGGCGCCCAAAAGAACTGAAATTGTTCTTATCGAAAAACTCTCAGCCATTAAATGGAAAGACAAAGAGGTAATAAAGGCAAAAAATATTAAGAAAAAACCAATTCCAAAAATATCCATAATTTTATTTACTTCTCTGGTTCTATAAATACCCACCAAAGCAGTAATTAAATAAAGAAAGGTTAACTCAATTGAATTATAATAAATACCGCCTAAAAATGTTGAAAAAATAATGGCACTAAAAAGACCAGCCTGCTGATTAGTTAAAATTGAAATTAAAATTACAAAAGCAGCTACTGGAAACAAATAAGCCATAATTGGTTTCAAAGGTATTAACAAAAAAAATGATAAAGAGGCGGTTAGGAATAAAATCACAAATACATAAAAAGCTTTAAGGCGCGAAACGTTGCCATTTTTAGAATCCTGATAAAAGAAATTAAAATAACTATAGACTATCAGGACAACTATCAGTGAAAGAATAAAAAGTCCGGCATCTCTAAAATCAAAGGAATTTTTATGTTTCAGCCCAACTGATTCTAATTTCTCTATATCAAAACTATCTAATATTTTCCCTGCAGGAACTATAACCTCGTCTTTAGTTATTAAAATTGTTACTGGAGCAACCTCTTGCTTAGCCTCATCAATTTTTTTGTTAGTTTCTGTCTCGGAATAATTATAGTTGGGAATTATTGTGGCTAAAATTATTTCTCTAATCAAAAATTTCTTCTGGTTTGAAACATCTTTATTTATGTACCTATCAACCAAAGAAGCCTCAACTGCCTGATTATTTTTTATCATTTCTTTATCGTGAATGTTTTTGATAATAGTTTTTATCTCAAGCTCTAATGAAATTATTTC
>CAZGIU010000020.1:3037-7965 GCA_964526535.1 uncultured Candidatus Saccharibacteria bacterium
AAGCAAGACCAAAACACCTAAAAGAAATTTAGGTGTTTGAGAAAAAAAAGTAATTATGTTTTTTTTAGAAAACATTTTAAGTAAGCATTTTAATGACTATTTCTGAAACTTTTTTACCATCTGTCTGACCTTTGGCCTTTGACATAACAGACTTGATGACTTGACCCATTTGGGATTTATCTTTAGCCCCAAGCTCATTTATAGTTTCTGAAACTAAAACCTCTAATTGGACAGGGTCCATTTTTTCTGGCAAATATTTTTCCAGAAAAACAATTTCAAGCTTTTCTTTTTCAGCCAACTCTTCTCGATTAGCTTTAAGATAAATATCTAAAGATTCTTGACATTTTTTTATTTCTCTAGAAATTACATTTAAAATCTCATCATCAGATAAATCTTCTTTCTTAGCAATTGATTCATTTTTCAAAACAGCCATTAAATAACGAAGTACATTAAGCTCATTCTCTTTTCTCTCTTTAAGAGCTTTTTTGAAATCACTTTTAATTCTTTCGCCTAAACTCATTAATGACTCCTATTATTTCGGAGGTTTTTTATTTTCGACTTTCTAATAGCTTCTTCTCTTTGAACCTTTTTACTAATTTTCTTTTCTTTGTACATCTTTTTTCTAGCCAAAGACAAAACACCGCTTTGCTGAACTCGCCGATTAAATCTTCTGAATAAGTTTTCAAATGATTCTCTATCTTTTCTGGTTACTTCCTGCAAATCTAATACCTCCTCACTAATAAAATTTATAAAATCGACTGCTTAATTTCTTTAATTATTTTATCGCCAACTAATAATAATTTTTTATCGGTGGCTCTTTTTTGTAAATTAGGGTCTAACTGATGAGCTTTATTGATTGGGATTAAATGAAGATGAACATGTGGCACTCCAAAACCTTCTACTATTAATCCAATTCTTTTGGCTTTAAAAGCCTTTTTGATTGGCTCACTAAGTTTTTTGGCTAACTTCATTATTAGAAGATAATCTTCATCACCCGCATCAAAAAGATAATTATAATGTTTTTTGGGGATTAAAAGAGTATGACCTTCGGATATTGGATTCTGATCCAAAAAAGCCAAAAAGTTATCATCTTCATAAACTTTTCTGACAGGTATTTCATCTTTTACTATTTGACAAAAAACACAATCTTTCATTGCTTACTCCTAACACTAATATTATAGCTCAAAATGAATATTTTTCAAGAAAAAATATTATCCAAAAAGTCTTGACAGCTAAATAATACTATGCTATAATTTCCTGCTTGTAAAAAAATAAGGATAGGCTTAATTAGCTTATCCTTATTTTTTATGGGAAAAATTCTCATGGAAAAATAATTAAAGAAAGGTTATATGAAAATAATCACCAAAAATAACAAAACTAAGGTAGTGGCTCTAATTATAGTAGCATTACTGGCTGGTCTATTGGGTGAAGTTAAAGCTAAGCAGGAAGTTTTTGAAATTAGACTCTCTGGCAAACTTAATCAATCAAAAGATAATCAGTTGCCAATACTTGCTAATCGTTTAAGTGAAGCAGAAATTACAGCCGCTAAATTAGCCGAAGAAGCTAAAATTAGAGAAGCTCGGGATTTAAACAAGTTAATCTCGACTGGCTATAAAACAGAATACTATCATCTTTACAAGCAAGCTGGGGGAAAATATGGAGTTGATTGGCAAATCTTAGCAGCACTTCATAAAATCGAAAGTGGTCAAAGAGGCACAACTTCTGTTAAAAGTTATGCTGGTGCTGTCGGACCAATGCAGTTTATGCCCAGAACCTTTAAGGCCTATGGAGTTGACGGTAATGGAGATGGTCAAATCATTATAACAGATGTTTCAGATGCTATCTTTTCAGCCGCTAACTATGTCTCTGCTAATCAAAAGATTGGTGGTTTAGACAAAGCTCTCTTTCAGTACAATCGTTCAAAAGTATATGTAGCTAAAGTCAAACAAATGGCTTCTTGGCTTTACTAAAAAACGCCCCCAGAGGGCGTTTTTTAGTAATTGTTATCTTTAGGTAATCTTTTTTCTATCTCTGAAACAACTTCCTCTGATCGAATTGTTTCCTGAAAACCTCCACTCATATCACGAATAATTAAAGTTCCATCCAAGACTTCTTTTTGACCAATTATTAAAGCTATAGGTGATTTTAGCTTATCAGCCATCTTAAGCTGAACTTTAATACTGTCTTTAGAGGGAGCAGAAACGGTTTTAAAACCAACCGACCTTAAATCTTCAATAATTTTAAGACTTTTTTTCTTGGCTAATTTGCCAAGTTGAACTACAAAAACATCAGGCATTTCCTGGTGATGTATTTTAACCTCTAATAGCTTTAAAATTTCGATAATTCTCTCTATACCAAAGGAAAAACCAATGCCAGGCACCTGAAAACCACCAATGGTTTCAATTAAATTGTCATAGCGACCGCCACCACCAAGAGTAAAGGATGCTGGATCACCTATTTTATTAACCTGGGGCCATATTTCAAAAACAGTTCTGGTGTAATAATCTAGTCCTCTAACTAAATGAGTATTAATTTCATAAGGAATAGATAACTCTTCTAAGTATTCCAAAACTTCCATAAAATGAGCCTTATCTTTTTGATCAAGATAATCTATCAACTGAGGGGCAGCTTCTTTATATTTTGAACAATCTTGATTTTTACAATCCAGAAGTCTTAAGGAGTTTGACTTAAGCCTAACCTGACATTCAGGACAAAGCCTTTTTTTAAAAGGTGAAAAATAATTCTGCAATTTCTTAATATATTTTTGCCTGGATTTAGGGTTACCTATCGAATTTACTTGAAGTGTAAAATCACCAATCTTTAAATCTTTTAAGAATCTAACTGAAATTGAAATAATTTGGGCATCAATAAAGGGATCTAACTCTCCTAAAACTTCAGCTCCTAATTGATAGAATTGTCGTAATCGACCCTTTTGAGGACGATCGTATCGAAACATTGGACCATAGTAATACAGCTGAACCGGCTGAGAAAAAGACTTCATCCCATGTTCAATATAGGTTCTGGCTACTGAAGCAGTACATTCAGGCCTTAAAACAAGCCTTTCGTTATCTTGAGATTTTTTCTTATTTTCTAAAACATACATTTCTTTTTCAACAATGTCAGTATCTTTACCAATTGGCCGTTCAAATAAAGAAGCTTTTTCAACAATCGGGGTGTCGATTTTTAAGAAACCGGCTGATTGAATATTCTTTTCAAAAATATCAATAATATAGCGCCAATATTTTTGATCTTCTGGTAAAATATCTACCATTCCTCTAACTGTTTGTGGATTTAATTTTGGCATAAAAAACTTTTTTATTTATTTAATCATAACCTAAATTGTTTTGTTTTGAAAACTATATTTTTTTAACTAATAAAACTTGAGGTAAAGAAGAAATACTATTAATTATTTGTTTTAACTGATTATCTTCAGAAACTTCTATGTCTAGATTTATTTTTATTTTATCATCTGTTCTCATCTTTAAGTTTTTAGGTTTTATTTTATAGATGGACAAAATTTGAGTAAGTTTATTGAGAATATCTGACTCTGTTTTGGTTTCAATGTATAAAGTAACTTTAAAAATATTTTGACTTGACCAAATAGCTTCAATAATTCTTTTTTTATCGAAATTTTTTACATTAGAGCAATTTTTCTTATGAATCTTGACTCCCTGACCCCTGGTTATATAGCCTAAGATAGGCTTATCTTTTTGTGGATTACAACAAGAAGCCATGTTAATCAAAAGATTATCCTCCCCCTGAATTACCACCTTACTTTCTGGCTTACCTTTAGATTTAAAAATGGGTAATATTTTTTCGAAAAGTTTATTTGGATTATTAATTTTTTCTTCTTGAAAGAATAATTCGTTAACCATTTTTTTGGCATTAAGGAAGCCTGACCCAATAGCATTTAAAATACTGTCTATATCTTGATAAGTAGATCTATCTTTATATTTTTTAATATCTTTTTTTGATATTTTATCAAAAGACTGACCAATTCTTTTTAGTTCCTCGGACAATAATTCTTTACCTATCTCAATATTTCTTTCAGTACTTTCTTTTCTTAAATGTTTTCTAATTTCATGTAAAGCACCAGGAGTTTTAGCAAATTTCAACCAGTCCCTAGATGGCCCTAAAGATTTCTTTGAAGTTATGATCTCTACCAAGTCACCATTTTTTAACTCATAAGAAAGAGGTACTAGTTTATTATTTATTTTTGCGCCAACACAGCTATTACCGACTTGAGTATGTATCTGATAAGCAAAATCTATGGCAGTTGAACCTTCTGGCAAGTCTATCGCTTCGCCTTTAGGGGTAAAAACAAAAATCCTGTCCTTAAAAACATCTATCTTGAAACCTTCCATAAAATCACTAGCACCCAATTCTTTCTGCCAATTAAGGAATTTATTAATCCAGGTTAACCTGTCAGAAATCTTCCGCGAAGTTCTTTTTTCTTTATAATGCCAATGAGCTGCAATTCCCCACTCAGCTTCTTCATGCATTTTATCTGTTTTTATCTGTATTTCTAATATCCGACCATCTAAGGCAAAAACAGTTGTATGTAACGATTGGTAGCCATTTGGCTTAGGCACAGAAATATAATCCTTAATCCTAGTAATTAAAGGCTTCCAATCATAATGAATAAGCCCCATAACTTTATAACAATCGCTAATTGAATTAACAATAATTCTAATAGCAACTAAATCATAGATTTTAGTAATATCATTATTATATTTGGTCAATTTTCTATAAAGACTGAAAAGATGCTTAGCTCTACCTTCGATAGTAGCCTTTATTTTTTCTTTTTTTAGTTTATTTTCAAGATACTTAATAACTTTTTTAATATAAATTTCTCTTAAAGAGAAATCCTCTCTAACCAATGAAACAATTTTTTTATATTCACTTGGTAAATAATATTTAAAACTTAA
>CAZGIU010000021.1:0-7233 GCA_964526535.1 uncultured Candidatus Saccharibacteria bacterium
CGGGTCAGAAGTATTATAATAGCACTATTATTAATGAAGAAAACGGTGAACAGTGGTTTTGTTCAGAAGGGGAGGCGCAAGCGGCAGGTTGGCGTAAATCTCAAATATAGTCAGAAATTTTAGGTTATACTTATTTTAAGTAAAAATAAAAAAGAGTGGTTTTGATATGAAATGTGAAAACTGCAAAAAAGGAGCTAAAAAATTAAGATAGGCGATATTGAAATAGATTATTGTAAAAGTTGCGAGAGCTATTGGTTTGAAGAAGATGAGCTACGTAAAATTAAGGATAATAAAATTGAATCTGCTAAATGGTTTGATTTTGATCTTTGGAAGGATCTTTCAAAGCTAAACGTGAAAAAAAGCAAAAAAATTTGTCTTTCATGTGGAGTTTCTTTTTATGAACTAAATTATGGAGAGTCTGAAGTAAAGATTGATGTTTGTAAAGAATGTCACGGAATCTGGGAGGTAAATGATTTTTTGGTAATTTCGGAATGTTTAAATATAAATTTTTGATTGAGCATCCAAAAATATCAAAATTTATGATGGAAAATTTGCCAAGATAGTTCTAACGTTATTCATGATGTTAATCTATATTATTAGGAGCTCGTTTTGGGCTCTTTTTTGTTATAATACTAATATAAGAAATAATTGGAGATTTAGTAATGAATTTTTTTAGCAAATCATTCTTAAAAGGCTACAGTCCAGCAGTAAAAATTATTGGCGGAACGGTAATAACAGCAACTGTGATTACCGGTGTTTATTTTGGTTATAGATATATTCAGCCAAAATTTACACAAGTTACAAGTGTATCTCAAAATTCACAAAAATCTAATACAAATACAGCTACAAAAAAAGTTGATTTTAATGGTACTTATGTTGGAAACTCTTCGACACCTTTTGGATTATCTGATATAGAAGCAACTGTTTCGGGTTCTAAATTAACCGGAAAAGCTGTGTATAACGCACAAAACCTAGGTAAAGTTAATGTTATAATTTCTGGCACTGTCGAAACTTCAGGAAGAATAATAGGAGCCTTCTCTGGCAGTGGGTCTGTGTTAAGAATGACAGTTAATGTAAGTGGTAACTATCAGGCTCAGATAACTGGAAGTTCTATGAATGTTTCTTATAGCGCAAATGTTTCAAGTTCTAAGGTCAATCAAACATTTCCAAGCCAGGCAACGTTATCCAAAAAATAATTTGCAAGCTTCTAAGTAAATTGTTTACATTATTTTTTATTCTTTTAAAAATAATATCTGCCTCTTTTGAGCGTATCTTTTTTTGCTCAATTGTTAGTGTTCTACTTTTCCTTAAATTAGTAACATCGCCAATATTCCAACAACGATACTTTTTGATGTTGCAACCAAGTTTATTTTTGCAAAAATCATAATAATCCTCTTGCATTCTTATTACTTATATGGTATAATTTTAACATGCAAAATAGAAAAGGTTTTACTCTAATTGAGCTTTTAGTCGTTATTGCCATTATAGCCATATTGGCTGGTTTAATAATAATAAGAATCGGCAGTGTTTCGCTGGAATCAAGAACAACAAAAAGAAAAGCTGATATATCTCAGATTAATAAAGCATTTGAGATATTTAGAAACAATGGTGGTAATGTAAAACCGTGTACACCAAATTGCTCGCTTTTAATAGGGCTGGTTAGCTGAGGTGTTAATTCATACCTAAATGCTGATAGTTTTGGTAAGTTCCCAAGTGATTATATGGCTAGTGGAGAATATCCAAGAGATCCAAGCAGTAAACAGGGGAGCGTTATGTATTATAATTTGGAAGTTCATCCAACAAATTACTGCATTACGATTGGAAACTATGTTCTTCTTGCAAACGAAATCCCACTTATTACTCCAGTATGTCAAAATATGTAATATTTATTAGTTTTAATTGTATTAATTAGATATTAATGTAAAAGAATTAACAGACGAAAATCTTGCTTTTTTGTTTTTTGATTAATCGTCAAAAATATAATTTTCATTTTAAGACCTAATGGTCTTTTTTCTTGCCCAAAATTCTTTAAATATGCTTTAATTATTGTTATACTATCGGAGCAAGTCCCCGTAGCTCAACAGGATAGAGCGACAGCCTTCTAAGCTGTAGGTTAGAGGTTCGAGTCCTCTCGGGGACGCCACGTACAAAATCAAAGATTTTTACGTGGCTGAGACGTTTAAATTTAAATTTATTAAGTCTCGCCATTTCCATTGTTATATATTATGTTTATATTCTAAAAAGTAGTAAAAATGATAATTTATACATTGGCTATACCGCTAATTTAAGGAAAAGATTACTATATCATAACAAGGGTTTAAATAAATTAACCAGACCTTTTGTTCCGTACAAACTTATCTATTACGAATCTTTTCTAAATAAGAAAGATGCTAAAGAAAGAGAGGTGTATTTAAAGAGCGGTTGGGGGAAGAGAACCATAAAAAGAGTATTAAAAAATTATTTTAATGATATGGGTCGCTAGCTCAATGGTAGAGCAGTAGCCTCTTAAGCTATTGGTTCTGGGTTCGAGTCCCAGGCGACCCACCAAAGGTGTTTGTTGGAAAAAGTTCGGATTTCGTCAAACAAAGGCATCAATAGAATCGACTATAGGTCGATTTTTTTATTGACATCATTCTTTAGAGTTATATATTTATATAATAAGTTCTTTAACAAAAAGGGAAAGAAGGTGCTTAAAATGCATGAAGATGAGTTTCAGACTATGCTTGATTCGGTCTATGATAATTATGAGTTAGAAAATTTAGATCAAATAAAAAGCGAATTTGTCGAATTTTTAATGAAAATAGCTATAGAAGCTTCTGGCAAAGACAGAATTCCAGGTGAGTGTTTTGCTTTAATAGAAGATTTAAGAACTATCTTTATTGAAATTATCAGTAATGGTTTAGTACATGGAGTCAACCCTGTTTATACACTAAGAAAAACCGATTCCAGAATAATTATTAAGGTTGTGAATCAAAGAACAATAGAAGATAACGGTGTTCATCAGAATTGTGGCAGGGGTATGACTTTTATTAAAGAATTAATCATGCAACACCAAGATATCAAAATTGTTCATGCCCACGCAGAAGACGCTACTATTTACCGAGCTTTTCTTGTTATTTCTCTTGAAGATTTTGTTAACCACATAAAACAACACTGCACACCCACACCCAAGGCTTAAAGCCTTTTTATTTTTGTCTTCTTACTTTAAAACTTTTAATCTAAAGTTTTTTTTGTTAAAATCATTTTATGAATACACGAATTGAGAAACTACCAAAAAGTAAGGTTAAAATTAATTTTCAGGTTCCTAAAGAGATGGTTGATAAATATATAGAGATGGTTTACAAGGAAAAAGCCAAAAATGTTGATATCCAGGGTTTTAGGCCAGGACACGCTCCTCGCTATATGATAGAGGCTAAAATTGGGACAGCAGCAATTTACAATAAAGCCTTAGAGCGTTTGTTTCCTTTTGCTTATGCTGAGGCCATTACTAAGGAAAAAATTATTGCAGTTGGTCATCCTGAGGTTAAAGTTATAAAATTTGCTCCTAATAATCCGGCTGAGTTTGAAGCTACTGTAGCTGTTTTACCTGAAGTTAAATTAGGTAATTATAAAAACCTTGTTATAGAGCGTCGCAAGATAAAAATTGAAAAAAATGATATCGAAAAAGTTTTGGAAAATTTAAGAAAAAAAGAGGCTTCCCTAAAAGAAAAAACTGACCCAGCCGAAAAAGGTGATTGGGTTGAAATTGATTTTTCTGGTTCTAAAAATGGAGTTATTTTAGAAAAATTAGTTTCTAAAAATCACCCATTAGTGATAGGCGAAGGAAGTTTGTTGCCAGACTTTGAAACAGAAATTATTGGTCTTAAAAAATCAGAAGAGAAGACATTTAAATTAGACTTCCCTTTAAATTATAATGATAATGATTTAGCAGGCCAAAACATCGAATTTAAGATTAAAGTTAATAATGTTCAAAAAATTATTTTACCCGAGATAAACGATGAGTTTGCCCAAAAAATATCAGGTAGCCAGGATAAAAATCTAACCCAGCTAAAGGTTGATATTGAAAAAGCTCTAGAGAGCCAAAAAAAACAAGAGGAAAGAATTAGAGTTGAAGAAGAAGCTATTACCCAGGTAACGGAAAAAGCTCAAATAGATATTCCAGATGAATTAATAGAACAAGAAAAAAATCAAGCAGAAAAAGATTTTATCCAAAAACTTGAAAGTCAGGGTCTTAGCTTGGAAAAATATTTGGAATTTACTAAAAAGAATAAACAAGATTTAGAAGAAAATCTTAAAAAAGAGGCCAAAAGAAAAATTAAAATTGGTTTAGTCTTAAACAAAATAGCTGAAGAAGAAGGGATAGAGGTTACTGAAGAGGAGCGAGAGGCTGAAGTGAAAAGAATTCAAAATATCCAAAACAATAACAAGGAAGATAATACTGCCTTTAAACAGGAAGAAACAAGAAGATATGTAACAATAATTCTTAAGCACAGAAAAGCCATTGAAAAATTATTGGAATATGCAGAAAAGTAAAATTTTTATTCATTCTTAATAAAAATTTTGGAGGCAAAAATGGAAAAAGATAAAATTATTAATCAATTAGTTCCTATGGTGATTGAAAAATCTCAATTTGGAGAAAGGGCTTATGATATTTTCTCCAGACTTTTAAAAGATAGAGTTATTTTTCTGGGGACCCCAATAAATGACGATATTGCCAACCTGATAATTGCTCAATTATTATTCTTAGAATCAGAAAATCCAGACAAAGATATTAAACTTTATATTAATAGTCCTGGCGGAGTTGTTTCGGCTGGCTTGGCTATATATGATACCATTCAATACGTTAAGCCGGATGTTCAGACAATTTGTATTGGTCAGGCAGCTTCAGCCGCCGCTCTTTTAATGGCAGCTGGTAAAAAAGGTAAGCGTCTATCCCTGCCAAATTCTCGTTTTATGATTCATCAGGTTATGGGTGGGGCAGAAGGCCAGGTTACCGACGTTGAAATTCAAACCAAAGAAATGCTCAGAATTAAAAAACAAACAAATGATATTTTGGCTAAACATACCAGACAAAGTCTTTCAAAAATAGAAAAGGATACCGATCGAGATTTTTTTATGTCCCCTGAGGAAGCCAAAAAATATGGTTTAATTGACAAAATAATACTTAAATAAAGAGGTTAAAATGACAATTGGAGAAATTTATCACTTAGCTGTTAAAAAGGCGATTTTAGCCGATCCAAGAGGCGAAAAAGGTGTTAAACAGGACCTATCCAAACTAAAAAAAGCTTATGATAAGTCAGATAAAAAAGATAAAGAAAGATTTGATAAAGAGCGCTTAGAGAATCCTTATGATGATACTAGAATTTTGTATGGTGATGAGAAAAAACAGGTTAAGACTTTAATGGCTGGAATTGATATAGAGGTTGCTGGCATTTTATTAGCTGATCGTTTGAATGAAAAAGGAGATAGTATTGATTTGGTTGTTTCCCATCATCCCGAAGGCATTGGTTTAGCTTCTTTGGATAAAGTTATGGCAGTTCAAGCTGATATGATTCATAAATTTGGAGTTCCTATTAATATTGCTGAACAGCTTTTAGCTCCCAGACTTTCTCAAGTTAAAAGAGGAATTTCGGCCGTAAATCATCAAGCTCCGGTTGATGCAGCTCGTCTTTTGAATATTCCCTTTATGTGTACTCATACTGTTTGTGACAACTTAGTATATGATTTTCTTCAGAATTTAATAGATAAGAGAAAGCCAGAAACTATAGGCGAAATCTTAGATATTTTAAGAGAGGTACCTGAATATAAAGAAGCTGATAAATTAAAAGCTGGACCTATGATTTTTGCAGGTTGTGAAGAAAATCGAGCTGGTAAAATTGCTTGTGTTGAAATAACTGGCGGGACTTCTGGCGCTAAAGAGCTTTACGGTAAAATGTCTCAAGCTGGCGTTGGTACTATTATTTCTATGCATATGTCCGAGGATTATAAAAAAGAGGCAGAAAAGCATAATTTAAATGTAGTAGTAGCTGGGCATATATCTTCTGACTCATTGGGAATGAATTTACTTTTGGATGAAGTAGAGAAAAAAGGAGTAAAAATTATTCCCACAGGTGGCTATATCAGAGTTTCTCGTTTTAAAAAGAAATAGTAAAGTGTCTACTAAGTTATCATCAATCAAAAAAGCTTGTCAGATTTCTGATCAAGCTTTTTTATTCTTAATAAAAGAATTAAAGGTGGGTATGACGGAAAAACTAGTTGCAAATTTAATTGATAGTTTTATAAAAAAACAAGGGGCTTCTTTAGCTTTTCCTACTATTGTGGCTTCAGGTCCAAATGGTTATTTTTTGCATAATAAACCCCAAAATAGGAAGCTTAAAAAGCATGAGCCAGTCATTTTAGATTTTGGAGCAAAATTTAATAATTATTGCTCAGATATTTCAAGAACAATATTTATATCTTGGCCAAAACCTTTTTGGTATGATATTTATAAACTAGTTTTAGAAACCCAAAACAAGATTATTGGGTCTCTTAGGAAGGAAAGAAGCGGGGAAAAACTTGATTATAAAGCCAGACATAATTTTGCCAAACATAATTTATCAAAAAATTTTATTCATACTTTGGGTCATTCTTTAGGCAAAAAACCTCATGATGGCAAATCTATTGGTCCGAACTCGAAATATACTTTAAAAGTAGGTGATGTTTTTACTATTGAGCCAGGCCTTTACTTCAAAGGCAGAGGTGGGGTGCGCATCGAGGATGATTTTGTTATAACAAAAAATGATTTTAAGTCTCTTAGTTTTGCCCCTAAAAAGTTAAAAGAAGTTGTGATCAATGAAAAATAACAAACAAATTATAATTTTATTTCTTATTACACCAATTTTTACCTTTTTAGTTTCCTTATTAATCAGTTATTTGCCGGTTTATTTTCTAAGTATCGGTTTTTCAGTTTCAAGTATAGCCTTTATTGCATCATTGGCGCCAATATTAATATTTGCTATTGCTCCTATAGTTGGCAGGCTATCTGATAAACTTGGACGAAGAAAAGTGATTATTTATTCTTTTATTTTATTATTAATTTCAACGCTAGGTTATTTAAACTTAAATTCTACCGAAGATTTACCCCAAGTTATCCTATCTTATATTTTTCAAGGAGTGGCCATTTTCTCTGTTGAAATAGTTATCCTTTCAATTTTGGAGGACCAAGTTAAAAACAAGAAAAGAGGTTTTTGGACA
>CAZGIU010000021.1:7243-7830 GCA_964526535.1 uncultured Candidatus Saccharibacteria bacterium
CTATTCCAGTCTTTTAGAGGTCTTGGTTCTTTTTCTGGCCCACTTTTAGCATCGGGCTTGGTAGCTTTTATGCCTATTTCTAATCTTTTTAAGTTAGCTTTTTGGCTTATTTGTTTAATGATTATATTGTCATTGTTTTTCGATAAAAAACCATCAAATGCTTATAAAATCACTTCTAAAGATTTTAACTTTGTTAGGGAACTATCTCTTTTTTGGCAGAACAAAAAATTAAAAACTTTGGGAATTTTGGGATTTTCTATTAACTTTGCCGAAGCTTTTTTAATTGTTTTTCTACCCATTTTTATAATTAAAGATTTAGCGTTATCGCTTTCTTCAATTGGCTTAATTGTTGCCTTGCGTTATTTTTTTAAATTGCCAGAATTTTTTTATGGTAGATATGTTGATAAGATAGGTAGCCATAAAATGATTATTTTGGGTTCTTGCCTTAAAACCCTTGGAGTGGCACTGCTTTTTCTGTCAAATTCAGTTTGGTCGTTGATATTTTTTATCTCACTAAGCTCTATTGGCGGTGGTATTTGGAATACAGCAGCTTGGACTTATATGTCTGAGATAGGAGAAAAAATTAA
>CAZGIU010000022.1:0-7342 GCA_964526535.1 uncultured Candidatus Saccharibacteria bacterium
CAACAATAACTTTGGCAAAAGAAACCCGATAAAGCCTTAAAATAATAAACAAGATCGATAAAACAATTAGTGAGCCGATTAAAAATCCAACATTGTAAAATAAAAACATAAATAACTCCTTATAAAATAATTTAAAATAAATTCGATTTAATTTTTAAGATTCGAGGGCTTTTTCTGAAGCCTCTTTGATGGTTGAAACTTCCATAACTTTAATTTTATCAGAAACCACCTTGGTGCTTTTAGCTACTATAGCATAATCAAAACCTAATTTCTCGGCTTCCTTAATTCTTTCGGAAGACTTAGTAACTGGCCTTACCTCACCCAATAAACCTATTTCTCCAAAAAAAGCCATTTTAGAATTAATTCTTTTTTTATGGAAAGCTGAAATTATAGACAAACAAACCGCTAAGTCGCTGGCTGGTTCTTTAATTTTTAAACCTCCAGCTACTGACATATAAACATCTAAATTGCTCAAAGGCATTCTTAAGGCTCTGCTAATAACAGCTATTAAAATTTGAAGTCGGTTAAGATCATAGCCTCCGGCTGTTCTTTTGGGATAGCCATAAACAGTTTTCGACAAAAGTGCCTGAAATTCCGCCAATAATGGTCTGGTGCCTTCTAAGGTTACGGCCACGGCTGAACCAGGTTCTTTTTGGCCAGAAGAAATAAAAAACTCGGAAGGATTTTTAATTTCTGATAAACCTGAATCTTTCATCTCAAAAACTCCAATTTCAGACACAGCTCCAAATCGATTTTTAATAACTCTTAGAAGCCTAAAAGCATGAAACCGCTCACCCTCAAAATATAAAACTGTATCAACCAAATGTTCGAGGATTTTAGGACCTGCGATAGAACCTTCTTTAGTTATATGACCAACTATAATTAGCGGTAAATGGTTTTTTTTAGCCAGTCGAATTAGATGAGCCGCTGATTCTTTTATCTGAGTAATAGAACCTGGGCTATTTTCAAAATTAGAATTTTCTACTGTCTGGATTGAATCAACCACTAAAAGATCAATTTTTTCTTTGGTGATAATTTTATCTAAAACCAAAACATCTATTTCATTTAAAAGCAAGATATTATCGCAATTAGCGCCAAGTCTATCTGCTCTTAATTTTATCTGTTGAGCTGATTCCTCGCCTGAAAGATAAAGACTTTTTAAATTATTTTTAGAAAGCTCTGAAAGTATTTGTAAAATCAAGGTCGACTTACCTATGCCCGGTTGACCAGCAATTAAAGTAACTGAACCTAAAACTATTCCCTTTTCTGCCTCACCACCGGCAACTCTATCGAACTCTGAAATTCCTGTTTTAATTCGCTGAAAATTTTCTTCCTTAATATCGGCAAGTTTTTTAATGTTGTTAGGATCAAAAACTGAATTTGATTTGTCTTTTTTGTTAAATCTTACTTTAATTTCCGAAATAGCATTCCAAGCACCACAAGAAAGACACTTGCCAGACCATTTACTGGTCTCGTAACCACAGCTTTCACAGACATACATTAATTTGTCTTTGGGCATTTATTTAACTTTGGTTATTTTAATTTTATTATCCTCGACATTAATTTTTAAAGTATCTCCCTCAAAGTAATTATCCAGCAACATTCCTTCGGCTAAAGAATCCTCTATTAAGTTTTGAATAGCTCTGCGGATTGGCCTGGCTCCATTTTCTGGATCATAACCTTCGCAAGCAATAAAGTCCTTAACTTTTTTGGAGAACTTAAGGGTAATTTTTTGCTCGACTAACCTTTCTGCCAACTGATTAAGATTAAGAGTTACAATTTTTTTAATGTCCTCTTGATTAAGAGGCTTAAAAACAATTATCTTGTCTACTCTGTTTAAGAATTCTGGCTTAAATTTATCTTTTAAATCACGAGTTACTTCTTTTTTCATATTTTCGTATTTTTCATTAAGTTTTTCCTGCTCAGAAGAAGCAGCAGAAAAACCAACCTCAGCCTGTTTATTAAGTTTATCCATACCAACATTAGAAGTCATAATTATAATTGTATTTCTGAAATCTACTTTACGACCTTTAGCATCAGTTAAATAGCCGTCTTCTAAAATCTGCAAAAGCATATTAAAAACATCTGAATGAGCCTTTTCTATTTCATCAAGTAAAATTAACGAATAAGGATTATGGCGAACTGCCTCAGTTAATTTGCCACCTTCTTCATAACCAACATAACCAGCTGGAGCCCCAACTAACCTGGAAACATTATGTTTTTCCATAAATTCTGACATATCAACTTTAATTAGAGCATGTTCGTTATCAAAAACTTCTTCTGATAAAATTTTGGCTAATTCTGTTTTGCCAACTCCGGTGGGTCCCATAAAAATAAATGAACCATTAGGACGCTGCTGATCGGAAATACCAGTGCGAGAACGTTTAACATATTTGGCCACTTCAGAAACAGCTTCTGGCTGACCAATTATTCTCTGAGATAATTTTTTTTCTAAGTCAATTAAGCTTTCGGTTTCTTTTTTAACCATTTTAGTAGCTGGGATACCGGTCATAGAAGAAATAACCTGAGCAATTTCATGAGGAGTTACTTTAAGTTCTTTTTCTAATTTTTCAGTATGTGATTTTTCATAATCCTCAACTTCTTCTTTTAATCTCATCTCTTTGATTTTAAGCTTAGCAGCTTTTTCATATTCTTGATTAAAAACCGCATCTTCCTTTTCATCTAAAATTCTCTTAAGTTCTTTTTGTTTATCTTTGATACTTTTAGGCATATCTCCATTTAAAACACGTAAATTAGAAGCAGCTTCATCAATTAAATCAATGGCTTTGTCGGGTAAGAAACGATCGGTTAAATATCTGGCTGAAAGCTTGGCAGCAGCCTCAATAGCTTCATCAGTAATGGTAATCCTATGATGAGCTTCGTAAAGCTTTCTAATGCCTCGCAAAACCTCAATGGTTTCTCCAACTGTTAACTCTTTAACTATCACTGGCTGAAAACGACGCTCTAAAGCCGGATCTTTTTCAACATATTTTTGATACTCACCTAAGGTTGTGGCTCCAATAACATGGAGATCACCTTTGGCTAAAGATGGCTTAAGGATATTGGCAGCATCAATAGCTCCTTCAGCTGCGCCGGCACCAATAATAGTGTGAAATTCATCAACAAATAAAATAATGTTGCCTGCTTTTTTAACTTCTTCAACGACTTTTTTAAGTCTGTCTTCAAACTCACCTCGATATTTAGTACCAGCCACCATAGCTGGCAAATCCAAGGTAATAACTTTTTTGTCCAATAACATCTCGGGCACTTCTTCTGAAACAATCTTTTGTGCCAAACCCTCAATAATAGCAGTTTTACCAACTCCCGGCTCACCAATTAGAATTGGATTATTTTTAATTCTTCTGTTTAAAATAGAAATTACCCTGGCAATTTCACGCGAGCGACCAATGACTGGATCTAATTTTCCTTTTTTGGCTTCCTTAGTTAGATCATGACCAAATTTATCCAAATAAGGATGCTTTGACAAACGGCTGGGCTTTTTGCCAAGCTGGGAGGAATTATTACCACCAAAAAATGACATATCCTGAAAAGATGGACCTATTGGTTCTGAGGACAGAAGAATATCAAGTTGATTTTGGATTTGAACCGGAGAAACACCTAATTTGTTTAAAATTTCTACCACTTCCTTGTCTTCCGAGATAGCTCCTAAAAGTAAATGTTCCGTGCCCACGTGTAACTGATTAAAATTTTTGGCATACTCTAAAGATTTTTCTATGGTTCTTTTAGCCTCTGTTGACAAACCAGTTTTTTGGGAAGATTTTTCTGAAAAATCAATGATGGAATTTATCTTTTCGACTGTTAAACCAAAGCTAATTAAAACATCAAAAGCAAGACCTTCTTTAATAGATAACAGGCCTAACAAAATATGCTTTGGCATTATCTCTTCAGTATGGATTGAGGCAAATTTCTGAGCCGCAATAAGAGATTTTTTAGCATTCTGAGTAAATCTGTTAAATTGTGCGTCCATTTTTACTCCTCTTGAATGTTAGTCTTGTTCTTTTTTGTCTTTAGGTTCTTCTTCTTTTATTGTGCTTTCAGTTTCTTCTTTGCTGTTTTCAGGGTCTTCTTTTATTTCTTTTTTGATTTCTTTTTTAGGTTTTTTACCTTCCTCATCTGAAACAACATCTATATCCCAGCCAGTTAATTTAACAGCTAAGCGAACATTTTGTCCATTTTTACCAATAGCCAAAGATAACTGATCTTCAGGCACATAAATTTTAGCCTGTTTTTCTTTTTCATTAATACCAGCTTTAGTAACTTTAGCAGGAGACAGAGCATTAACTATATAATTAACTGGGTCTTCATCATAAAGAACGCAGTCAATTTTTTCATTAGGCAACTCAGCAATTACAGCCTGAACCCTGGTACCTCGCTGACCTACACAAGAACCAACCGGATCAACACCCTCTTTGTTTGATAAAACAGCAATTTTTGATCGGGAACCAGCTTCACGAGCCACTGATTTTAGCTCTACAGTACCGGCTGTTATTTCAGGAACCTCTAATTCAAAAAGTTTTTCAACTACCCGAGGATGAGATCGCGATAGAGTAATTTGAGGACCTCGAGATGTCTGTTCTACCTTCTCAATTAAAACCTTAAGGCGCTGACCAATTCGATAACGCTCATCTTCAATCTGACCAGAAGGAAACATAATACCATTGGTTTTACCAATATCAACAATGATATTACGACCTTCAATTCTTTGAACAACCCCATTAATTAATTCGCCTTCTTTATCAGAAAACTCATCCATTACTACCTCGCGCTCAGCCTCTCTGATGCGCTGGATAATAACCTGTTTAGCTGTTTGAGCAGCAATGCGGCCAAAACCATGAGGCTCAGGCAAGTCTGTTTCTAATAAGTCACCTATCTTAGCACCTTTTTTCATTTTTTGAGCCTCTGCTTCGGTAAGTTGAGATTCTTGATTCTCAACTTCTTCTACAACCTCAAAAACCTGAAAAATTTTCATCGCTCCTGTTTTCTCGTTTAGTTCAACTCTAATTGTTTGATCACGATTCCCATAATCTTTTCGATAAGCAGCTGCTAAAGCTTGCTCAACAGTTTCAACTACCCTGTCTTTTGAAAGACCTTTTTCTTCGGCTAACTGAGAAATAGCCTGCATAAACTTAGACTGATCCATAATTTTCCCTTCTTTGGTTAAGTGATGAAAAAAGTGAGCTCTCGCTCACCTGTCTTATATATTAATAATAACTTAAATAATCTATTTTGTCAAGAATTTACCCCATTAGAATCATTTTCTGAACTTGCCATATTATCATTTTTATCATAAGAAGTATGACTATGACTATGATTAGAATTTTTTGCGACCTCTTGCTGGATATCAATTATTAGCTTGGCAACTTTATAAGGCTGGGGAATTTTTTCCAAATTAAACTCTCGTGAAGCACCAGCTGTTTGAATATGAACATCACCAAAATTCAAAACATTTTGAACAATACCTTTAGTTGAAGCTGTTGAATCCTGAACTCTAGAATAATGAACCTCAGAAACTGTTCGATTAAAAAGACCTTCTTGATCAATATCTACAATCCGATCACTGGTAATAATAGCTGCGTCAAGATAGTAATCTAACCAACCAATATAAAGCATGTTAATAACAAACATATAATAAATACTGGAACCAATAACAAAATAACTAAAAGATAATTCTTTTATGTGAATATAATTGGTCATAATAAAGTAAACAAAGGGTGGCAAAACTGCCATTAAAGCACCGAAAGCAAATAAATTAATGACCACAAACCAGTGTCGGCGGATTACCATTTTTATTTCTTCATTTTCTCTTGTTTTAAACGGCATTTTAATGACCTCCGCTTATTAACACTAAAAAAATTGTTAATAAAACCAAGGAAATCATAGCAAATACATATAAACTGGTAGCAAAATCAGTTAAATCACCTGGTATTTTGTATTTTTTAGCATGAAAAATACCAGTCCAACCAAAAGCTATAAAAATAAGCAATGCAATTATATAGACAAGCCAAGCAATTATCATTTTATAAACCTTTAATTAATATAATTATATAACTTTATTTTTTTAAAGCAATTTATCTTGCGATTCAAAACCTAAATGCTTAAGACCTTGACGAGTAATTTTACGTCCCTGGCGAGTTCTTTCTAAAAAACCAATTTGCAAAAGATAAGGCTCATGCATATCTTCTATGGTGGCTCTTTCTTCTCCAATCGCTACTGATAATGTTTCAACTCCTACCGGACCGCCATGATATTGTTTAGCAATAATTGACAGGAGTTTCCTGTCTGTTAAATCTAAGCCCTGCTCGTCAATATCTAAAAGGTTAAGCGCTTTTTGGGCAATCTCTGAATTTATTTTGCCATCAAATTTAACTTCGGCAAAATCCCTTACTCTACGCAATAACCGATTGGCGATTCTAGGAGTTTTCCTTGAACGCCGAGCAATTTCTGAAATACCTTTTTCGTCTATTTCAACTTTAATAATTTTAGCCGAACGCTTAATTATTTCAGCAATTTCTGATTCTTGATAAAAATCTAATCTATGGATAACTCCAAACCTATCTCTAAGTGGAGATGAAATTAAACTGGCGCGAGTGGTAGCAGCCACAATAGTAAAGCGAGGAGTATCCAATCTTAAAGTTTGAGCGTTAGGCCCTTTGCCTAAAATTAAATCCAATTTAAAATCCTCCATGGCTGGATACAAAACTTCTTCAACCACCCTATTTAGACGATGAATTTCATCAATAAAAAGAATGTCTCCGTCTTGTAGGTTAGTAATAATAGAAGCTAAATCACCCGCCCTCTCAATAGCCGGGCCTGAAGTAACTTTGATATTAACCCCCATTTCTTTGGCAATAATATAAGATAAGGTAGTTTTACCTAAACCTGGTGGACCATAAAGAAGTAAGTGATCTAAGGCATGCTTTCTTTTTTTAGCCGCCTCCAAGAAAACTTTTAGATTTTCTTTTATCTTTTCTTGACCAATATAATCTTTTAATAAATTGGGCCTGAGTGTTTCTTCAAAAATTTCATCATTTTGATTTTCAGAATCAATTACCCCATTTTCTATGTTTAATTTTTCTGTCATTTATTTACCTAAGTGTTTTAAAGTTTTTTTGATTTTTCCTTCAACTGATAAGTCTTCTGAATCTCCAATCGCTTCTTTTAAAGCTTGTTCTGCTTCTTTCTTCTTGTAGCCTAAGTTAACTAAAGCAGAAACGGTTGATTCATCTTCTTGAGACATTTGTCTTGGCAAGAATATGTCCTCACCTACTGCTATTTTATCTCTAAGCTCTAAAATTGCTCTATCGGCTATTTTTGAACCAAC
>CAZGIU010000023.1:0-7185 GCA_964526535.1 uncultured Candidatus Saccharibacteria bacterium
TGAAACAGAGGTTAGTAAGTTAATGCAAGATGAAGATGTTACGAATAAATCTGGAATTTATCCGTATCTTTTAACCAAAAAAGAAAAATACTTATCGATTCGAGCTTTTAGCGATAATATGAAAAGAGAGACCTACGAAAGACAAAAAGGCATTTGCCCTTTATGTAAAGGAAAATTTAACATCTCAGAAATGGAAGCTGACCACATAACACCTTGGGTGGAAGGTGGTAAAACCGATGCCAAAAATTGTCAGATGTTGTGTAAAGAAGATAACAGGAGAAAAAGCAGTCTCTAGTTTTAATTAATGAGAAGTAAAAAATGGCAACTAATCGAAATATAAAAATTAAAGAAATATCCGGCACTAAAAATTTTTCAGATAATTCAATTTTAAAGAAGAAAAAGAAAAGCAGAAAGAAGAAGTTTATTATTTGGTCAATTTTAATTTTATTAATTTTAGGACTGTCGGTTTTTCTTTTCTGGCCGATTAATAAAGAATCAATTAATCTAACCTTGCCTGGCTTTGAACAAGAAGAAATTGAAAAAAATCTATTAGACACCGAATCTCCCCTAAATGGCATAATGACCACTAAAGAAATTGCCAAACAAAGACCTTTAGCCGTAATGATAGAAAATCATCCTGACTCAAGGCCACAGTCAGGTCTTAATGAAGCTGACTTAGTTTACGAAATGATAACCGAAGGAGGGATAACCAGATTTTTAGCGTTCTATCTTACTGCTAAACCAAAAGAAATAGGCCCAATCAGATCTGCCAGAGTGCCTTTTGTAGGCTTTGCTGGTGAATATAATGCATGCTATGCCCATGTTGGTGGCTCTGCTGAAGCCTTAACACTCATAAATAAAAATAAAAGTTTTTGTGATTTAAATCAATTTTCTTTAGGTAAATATTTTTGGCGAGATAAAGCAAGGTATGCTCCACATAATGTCTACACAACCGTGGATAAACTAAAAGAGGCAGTTGATTTTAAAAAATATTCCTTAGTCGCTGATTATGATAAATGGGTATTTAAAGATGATGCTAAAGAAGATGACCGAGGGCAGGCTCAAACCGTATCTATAAACTTTTCATCCGCTAGTTATAAAGTAAATTATGATTATAACAAAAAAACCAATACCTATTTAAGGAAACATTTAGCAGCACCTCACAAAGATAGGGTAACTTCTGAGCAAATAAAGGTAAAAACAATTATAGTTCAAGAAGTAGTAAGCTACCGAGAAGGCGAATATATTTTAATAAAAAATACCACCTCCGGCAAAGCAACTATTTATTTAGACGGCAAGAAAATAAATGGCACTTGGAAAAAATTATCACAAAACCAAAGGACTAAATTTTACGATGAAAAAGGTCAAGAAATGGCTTTTAATAGGGGACCAATCTGGATAGAAATAGCAACCTATGGAGTAACTAACACTAATAACTAATATGAGCAACAAAAAAATACTTATAGCCGATGATGAATCATCTATTAGACATATGTATCAAGATAGACTCAAGGAAGAACCCTTTGATGTTATTTTTGCAGAAGATGGGGAAGAAGCGATTGACTTAATTAATAAAGAAAAGCCCGTTTTAGCCCTGCTTGACATAATGATGCCGAAAAAAACGGGTATGGAAGTTTTAGAAATGGTTAAAAAAGACCCCGAAATTACTGAAACAATAATAGGAATTTTAACTGTTCTGGACGAAGATTCTATTAGAGATAAGGCTTTTGACCTGGAAGCCAAATATTATCTAGTTAAATCAAAAGTTACTCCTTCGGAAGTAGTTGAAATAATCAAAAAAGAGATAAGTGAAATCTAGACAAAAATATAAACTATAAGCAAGAGGGCACAAATACCCATAAAAAAGGTTGCTAAATAACCCCAAAAATTAACCCATAATGGACTAGTAAATCGGCCCATTATTTTTTTATCACGACCCATTTTAAAAATAAAAAACATTAAAATGGGGGAAATAATACCATTAAGAATGGCTGCATAATATAAAGATTTAACAGGATTAAAATTAAATACATTAAGAAGCATTCCAAAAATCATAGAAACAATGATTACCAAATAAAAACCCTTGGCCTCTTTAAATTTTTTATTCAAGCCCTCGTGCCATTTTAAGAGCTCAGAAACAGCGTAAGCCGAAGAGCCAGCCAGAACAGGCACAGCTAATAAACCTACACCTAAAATACCTAAAGTAAATATGATATAAGCAAAATCACCAGCCAATGGCTTAAGCGCCCCAGCAACATCCTCAATAGATTCTAAATTTGTTATTCCTTGCCTGTAAAACAACCAAGCTGTTGTTATTACAATAAATAAAAAAACTAGATTAGAAAGAGACATGCCAAAAAAAGTATCTTTTCTCATCTCTTTTATTTCTTTTTTAATAGCAATAAAACGATGATCGGAAAAAGCACCTGCCTCTTTTTTTTTCTCAATTTCTTCAGAAGCCTGCCAAAAAAATAAATAAGGAGTAATGGTTGTGCCCATTACCGCTACCATAGCGGAAAGAAAACCAAGGTTAAACTCAATACTAGGAATGGCTAAACTTTTAAAGACCTCTAACCAATCAGGAGAAACAACAAAACCAGTTACTATGTAAGCAACTAAACTTAAGGTTAACCACTTAAGAAATTTAGCATATTTATGATAAGGCATTTTGATTATCAAAAAAATCATAAACATGGTCATTAAAAAAACTCCCAAATAAAAGTTGATAGGTAATAAAAGCTGAAGCGAGGCAACCATAGCTCCAATATCAACTCCAATATTTACGGTATTGGCTATTAATAAAAGAAGAACCAAGGGGTAGAGAATTTTTTTACCATAATACTTACCGATAGCACCAGCTAAACCTTTATTAGTTACTATCCCAATTCTAGCTACTGTTTCTTGAACAGCTATCATCATTGGCAAGAGATAAACTGCAAACCAACTTAACTTTAAACCATAATTAGAGCCGACATTAGCATAGGTCGCTATCCCAGAAGGATCATCATCTGAAGCACCTGTTACTAAACCGGGACCTAGAGTTTTTAGATAAGAAGCATGATGATGACGACGGATTTTTTTAGGCAGTTTTATATAATCTTCCAATTCTACATGAGGGATAAAAAGACTGCCACCTTCTACAATTGGCTCAATGAGATCATTCCTAATTAAAAAAGCTAACTTACGTACAGAGATACCAAATTTTTTCTCAGCTTCTTCGAAACTATATTTTTCTTTTTTTACTTTTTTAATAAAAAACATAATTTTAAATAATTATACCAAAAAAACAGCTAAAAATAGCTGTTTTTATCTATAATAATGTTGGTGACCCTAGGGGGAGTCGAACCCCCGTTACCAGGATGAGAACCTGGCGTCCTAACCACTAGACGATAGGGCCTTAAATAGAAAAAGCCCTGTCGGGCTCTTCTATTTACTCAAACAAGCTTTTAGTTTGCTTTACCAATTCTAAACATCTTGGTTCCGCAAACAGGACATACTCCTTGAGTTGCAGGCTTACCATTTTTCATGGTAATTTCTTGAGCATTGCTCATTTCTCTTTTAGCCTTGCATTTTACACAATAAGCTTCCATTTAAAACCTCCTTGGATTGCTTACTTTGTTATTAAGATACCTTTGAGCTCAATTTTACTTAATTTAAGCTCATAAAGCAATAGTTTTATTAATACCAATAATTTATACCTTTTTAATTCAATTTTGACAAGTTTTAAAGTATAATAGAAGAATAATTATGAAGATACATTTTATTGGCATTGGTGGAATTGGAATGAGTGCCCTAGCTGGAATTTCTAAAAAAATGGGGTATGAAGTTTCTGGTTCCGACAAGGAAAAATCCCAAATAACGGACACTTTAAAAAAAATTGGGATAAAAATTTACATAGGCCATAAAAAAGAAAATTTACCCCAAAAACCAGATATCATCGTCTACACCTCAGCTATTGAAAAAAATAATCCAGAATATCAGGCTGCCATTAAGTTAAGAACTAAGATATTAGAAAGAGCTGATTATCTGGGTATTTTAATGAAAGACAAAAAGGCCATTGCTGTCTCTGGTACACATGGTAAAACTACTATTTCATCAATGATAGCCGTCATCCTCAAAAAAGCTGGCCTCAAGCCTACAATCGCTGTTGGTGGTCTTATCCCTGAATTTGATGATAGTAACTGGTCATATGAAGAAGGTGAATATATGGTAGTCGAAGCCTGCGAATATAAAGACGCCTTTTTAAAATTAAAACCTTTTATAACCATAATTTCTAATATAGAAGCTGAACATTTAGATTATTTTAAAAACCTTCAAGAAATCAAAGAATCTTTTAATAAATTCCTAAGATTAACTCCCAAAAACGGATACTCAATCATCAACTCTGATAATATTAATACCCAAGAATTAATAGAGGAAAGTAGAGAAAATTTAAAAATTTTTACTTACGGTGGGGAAGGTGGTCAGGCAGAATGGCAAGCCCTCAATATTAAAGAAGAATCAGGCAAAACCTATTTTGATGTTTACAAAAATGGACAAAAAATAGATGAATTTGAACTATCTATACCAGGCAGACATAGTGTTTTTAACGCTTTAGCAGCCATTTTAACGTGCGCTGAACTTGGAATTGGACTGGGAACCATGAAAGAAGCTTTGCTGGACTTTAAAGGGGCATCCAGAAGGATGGAAACTAAAGGCGAAATAGATGGGATTTTACTTGTTGATGATTATGCCCATCATCCAACAGAAATAAAAACAACTCTAGAGGCTTTAAAAAAGTTTCATTCAGATAGAAATAAAATATGGTGTGTTTTTCAACCTCATCAGCATTCAAGAACAAAAATGCTTTTTAATGAATTTTTAGAATCATTTGATTCTCCCGACACAGTAATTATTCCTGATATTTACAAAGCCAGAGACACAGAAGATGATATTAAGTCTATAAGCTCAGTTGATTTAGCTGAAGGGCTCAAGAAAAAGGGTGTTGAAGCAATTTACATACCAACCTTTGAAGAAGTAGAAAGTTATTTAAAAAACAATGCTAAGCTGGGAGATTTAATAATTACCATGGGAGCCGGACCAGTAAACAAAATAACTGATAAATTATTAAAAAATGAAAATAGAAAAAAATAAAAAATTAGCCAAATATACAACTTATGGGGTTGGGGGATTAGCTGATTTTTTTATTGAAACCAAAACAGAAGATGATATAATTCACGCCTTTGATTTTGCCAGAAAGAAAAAAATACCTTGCGTTATAATCGGCAATGGTTCAAATATTATTATTAATGACCAAGGATTTAGAGGTCTCGTCATTAAAAATACCTCTAGAAATTGTAATCTTAACGGCCAGACAGTAAATTGTGAGTCAGGAATAATGCTGTCAGAGCTTTTATTACTTCTTAAAAAACAAAACCTTGGAGGAGCAGAGTTTTTATGGGGAATACCGGGAACCTTGGGTGGCGCTATTGTTGGAAATGCAGGCATGAACAATAAATCGATTTCTGAGATAGTAAAAAAGATAAAAATTCTAGAAAAAAACGGAAACATTAGAAATTTCGGTAAAGAATATTTCAATTTTAGTTATCGAAACAGCGATCTTAAAAAATCTGGAGAAATAATTTTAAGCTGTTTAATGGAATTTAATGGTAAATATAAAGATATTTCCAAAAAGGATTTAAAAAAAAGAAAATCCCAACCAAAGGGAAAATCCGCTGGCAGTGTTTTTAAAAATCCAAAAGAGCATTACGCCGGGAAACTTATTGAAAAAGTTGGTCTTAAAGGCTTTAAAATTGGCGATGCTCAAGTTTCAGATAAACATGCTAACTTTATAATAAATAATGGCAAAGCTAAGGCTCAAGATATTATTTCTTTAATTGAAAAAGTCCAATCTGAGGTTATGAACAAATTTGGTGTTCAATTAGAAAAAGAGGTTAGAGTACTTACAGAAAAAGGGTGGGAATGAAAAAAAATATTTTAGTTTTATACGGTGGTACATCAAAAGAAAGAAAAGTCTCTCTAAAAACAGGATTAAATATTTATAATGCTATAGATAAAAAAGTATTTAATAAATTTTTGATTGACACAAAACAAGAAAATGAAAATTTCCTAAATATTATAAAAAAGAAAAAAATACATTTAGTCATAATAGCGCTTCATGGAAGAAATGGTGAAGATGGAACTATTCAAGGCTTTTTGGAGACTCTAGGAATAAAATATTTAGGCTCAAAAGTCCTGTCATCAGCCATAGCCATGAATAAAGAAATAACAAAAATAATTCTAAAAGCAAATAATATTTTGACTCCGAAATGGCAGATAATAAAAAAGAATGGCTTAAAGTCAATTAAAGTAAAAACACCTTTTGTTGTTAAACCAGTTAATGAAGGTTCAAGCTTTGGGGTAACCATAGTTAGAAAAAATCAAGAACTAAAAAGAGCTATAAACAAAGCCATGGCTATGGACAACGAAATTATTATTGAAAAATATATAGAAGGAAGGGAGTTAACTGTTCCGATAATTGGTAACGGTAAAGATATAATAATTTTACCAGTAATCGAAATTATTCCACCAAAAGAAGCTTCTTTTTTTGATTATAAATCAAAATATTCTGGCCAAACTCAAGAAATAGTGCCAGCCAAAATAAATAATCAATTAACCCAAAGAATACAAAAAATTGCTAAAGAAACTTATCAAGCCTTAAAATGTAAAGATATTGCCAGAATAGATATGATAATGGATAAAAAAAACATAGTCTATGTATTAGAAGCCAATACCTTGCCTGGCATGACCTCAGAAAGCCTTTTACCAAGATCAGCAAAGGCTTTTGGGCTTGATTTTAATAAACTCATATCAGAATTAATAAGAATTGGTGCTAAATGATAAATAAAAGATATAACAAAGCTCGGCTTTATAAAAACCCACATATAATCACAGCTTCAAGGAAAAAGGCTAAAAAAGATAATACTATTATAGTTTTCTTTAAAAGGCTTTTTAAATTAGCTTTCTTGGTTTTATTTTTATTTTTATTAAACTATTTGTTTAGTAATGATTACTTAAGAATAAAAAATATAAATCAAGTAGGCGATATAACCTTTAAGCAAAAAATATTGCAAGTTACTGAAAAAAAATTATATGAAAATAAACTCTTAATTTTCAAGAACTCTAATTATTTCTTATTTAAAAGTG
>CAZGIU010000024.1:0-7023 GCA_964526535.1 uncultured Candidatus Saccharibacteria bacterium
TTTGGGATTTTTTATTTGGAAATATTATTGACAAAAACCAATTTTATGCTTATATTTATATATTACTTAATCTTTTTAAGTAATGTTTTTGCCCCCGATTTCGGGGATAACAACCAGAATAAGAAGAGGAAGTCCGCACCGCCTAAGGCCAAAAGCTTTGGGGTCAAAGACAAAGACAGCCATCTTCTCAATACAGTTTAATCAAGCAAAACGCTAAAGCTTGAGAAAATTTTGTATTGTGAAGGTGGCTGTTTTTATAAGCAAATTAAATTCAAAAATAAAAAGGATGGGTTCAAAGGAGGAGAACAAAGTGCAAAAAAAATTATTAATTAAACTAAAGAAAGTATTAAGTTGGACAGCTTTATTGGCTTTTTCCTTTAATGCGACAATATTTAGTGTTTTTGTCCCAGAAACAATAAGGGCAGCAAGTTTCCCGGGTGATACAATTGTTGGTTGGGATTTTGAAGACGTTGACAATATTGCAGACTCTGGTATAACTGTAAATTTAGAGAAAAAAATCTCAGGTGTCGGGACGAGTACTAATAGTTATTTTACTGGAAATCCTGATAAAGCTATAAGTGCAACTGGCTGGAATATTGGGGATTATTGGCAAGTGGAATTTAATGCTTCTGATTACAAGAATCTTAAATTAAGCTCAATGCATAGGAGTTCGGATACCGGACCAAAGGATTTTCAAATTGAATATTCGTTAGACGAAACTTCCTGGACAGCAGTTTCTGGTGGGGTAATTGCCGTAACTCCTGGCTCAACATGGAACACCACTATTTCTAATTTGGCCTTGCCTTCTGCAGTAGATTTTCAATCGAGTATTTATTTAAGGTGGGTAGTAACAAGTAATGTAAGCGCTTCAGGGGAAACCTTGGTTTCCTCTGGCACCAACAGAATTGATAATATAATAGTAACAGGTGTGCCAAATCAGATCCCAACTGCTCCTAATCTTTTATTTCCTGAGGATGGGACATTCTTGAATAATAGTACTCCACGGTTTGGCTGGGAAAGCTCAGTTGATCCAGACGGAGACACCCTTGTTTATTCTTTTGAGGTAGGAAATAGTGATTTTTCAACAATATATGCTACTGGAAGTACGCCCGAGTCTGAGTACCAAATGCTTGTTTCTTTGAGTGACTATACTTATTATTGGAGAGTTAAGACAATTGATCAACATGATAATGATAGTGAATGGTCTTCTGTTAGGTCATTTACCATTGATACGATTGGACCAAAAGGTACTCATAGTTCCGCAGTTAATGCTACCAATCCAACTAACAACAATAATCCGGAAGTTTATGGCAAGTTTTATGACAATGAGCTTAGTACCGCCTCCGAAGCTATCAACTACGAGGTTAAAAAAATTGAGGTTGTATTTGACAATGGCTCTGAAAAATATGTAAAAGAAGCTGTTGTTAATAGAGACACTGATACTTATTCAACTAAAAATTCTGCAGATTTTTCTGTTTTGGTTTTGCCGACTGTAACTAAAGTTTTGCCAGACGGAACTTATAAAGTTTCAGCTTTTGCTTATGATGAAGCTGGCAATTGGACCGAAGAAGTCATAGAGGATTCTTTAGTAATTGATACTAAAGCTCCAGAAACTCCCCAGAACTTGCAAGTTATTCAAAAAACCCCAACTTCTATAACCTTAAAATGGGATAAATCAGTTTCTCAAGATACCAAGGGTTATCTTGTTTATTACGGAACTCAAAGTGGAGTTTATGCTTCAAGCTTAGATGTTGGCAATGTTTTAGAGTATACAATTTCTGGGCTAAAACCACAGACAACTTATTATTTTGCCGTTAAAGCTTATGATTCGGCTATGAACTTTGACAAATTATCAGTTGAAGTGTCCGAGATTACACCTCAAGAGGTTAGAGTTGCTTCAGTGATTAGTGATCAAACAGAAGATGGCCAAGTAGAATCAGTTCAAGATGAAAAAGTTGGTGAGGTGCAGGATGAAAATAAAGAAGAATCAAAAGAAGAGTCAGAAAAAAATTCTGGTTTTTGGTGGTTTATAATAATTTCCTTGGCCATTGTCGGTGCTTACTGGTTTTGGAGCAGAAATCCAGGTTGGCACAAAAAATTCTTAAGAGGTAAAAATCCAAGAATCGGTTAGTTTGGCATGAAAACCGCTTTTCGGGGCGGTTTTTTGATTGAAAATTTTTTTATAAATGAGATAATCAAAAAAGAAAATTATGAAATTAAACAATTTAGAATTTTTAAGATCTCGCTGGTTTTTCTTTTTAAGCCTTTTTTTAATTGCCTATATTTTTATTGCTCTTGGTAGAATGGTTTACCAAAATTGGCGAATTAATCAACAAATTCTTAATTTAGAAAAAGAGGTTACTGAAATAGAGGCGGAAAATCAGAAATTATCTGATTTAATCGCTTATTTTCAGACTCAAACTTATAAAGAGCAAGAAGCTCGCGAAAAGCTTGGTTTGGTAATGGAGGGAGAAAAAGTTTTAGTAATACCTGAGCCAAAAGGCTCTTCTGATAATATTGTTTCTGAAATGACCAAAGAAAAACAACAAGAGGATGATTTACCAAACTATCAAAAATGGTGGAATTTTTTCTTCAACGATTAATTTTTGCTTAAAATTTTTAACCTTTTTTGTTGTTCTATTTGTCTATCATTTTAAGGATTAGATATTAAAATCATTGTAGAAAAATTGATTTTAATTAACAATAATAACACCTAAAACAAAAGTTTGTTTTTTAATATAAAAGATTGTATCATATATTTAATTTTTGGAGACTCATATTAAAACTAGAAAAAGAATAAAAATAGGAATACCTCGGGCGCTTCTTTTTCATAAATATGAAACTTTATGGAAAACTTTTTTTAATAATTTGGGCTGTGATATCATTTATAGTTCGCCAACAAATAAGTTAATTCTTGATAAAGGCGTTAACTTTTCAGTTGATGAAAGCTGTCTTCCTTTAAAAATTTATCTTGGACATGTTAATGACATTAAGGATAAATGCGAGTTTGTTTTGGTACCAAGATTAGCGTCTTTAAAAAAAGGAGAATCGGCCTGTACTAAGTTCAATGCCACATTTGATATTATAAGTAATACTTTTCCAGGGATAAAAATTCTTGATTATAATATTGACGTTGAGGAGGGATTTTTTGAAAAAGAGGAGTTCTTAAGAATAGGCAAAGAGGTTTGCTTTGATTGCGAAGAAGAAGAGATAAAAAAAGCATATCTTGGGGCAAAAAAAGCTCAAAAAGATTTTGAAAAAGAAAATCATAAAAAACAATTAGAACTACTTGAGGACAGAACAAAAAACATTAAAATTCTTGTAGTGTCTCATCCGTATAATATTTACGACGAACTTATTGGAAAACCCATTATTAAACAGCTTAAAAAGCTTGATGTTGTAGCAATTATGGCTGATCTTTTTGATAAAGAAGAAGCAATGCTTTTGTCTGATAAAATTTCTTCACGTCTTTATTGGACATACAATAAAGAGCTTTTAGGCGCTTTAGAATTTTTTAGGAAAAAAGTTGATGGTGTAATATTTATAGTCACCTTTCCCTGCGGTCCAGATTCCTTGGTAACTGATTTATGTATAAGAAAGTTAAAGGGTCTTCCGATGATGACCTTAGTTTTAGATGAACTACAAGGAGAAGCAGGAATAAAAACAAGAATTGAAAGTTTCGTGGATATCTTGAAAATGAAGAAAGAAAAAAATGTCAAAAAATAAAAAAAGAAAAATAACTTTCCCTCATATGGGTAATTACAGTATCGCCATAGAGGAAATTGCCAAAATGCTTAACTCTGAAATTATCGTTCCTCCTCCAATAACAAAAAAAACATTGGACTTGGGGAGTAAACATAGTCCGGAATTTGTCTGCGTTCCTTTTAAATATAATCTTGGTAATTTTATTGAATCTTTAGATAGTGGTGCAGATGTGGTAATTCAAGCAGGTGGTGGGTGTCGTTTTGGATATTATGGAGAAGTTCAAAAAGAAATTTTAAAAGACCTTGGTTATAATTTCGATTTTTATAACTTGTCGGAGTTTAAAAATTTCCTTTCTTTTTATCCCTCTTTTAAAAAAATAAACCCTAAACTTAATATTTATAAATTTTTAAAACACTCTCTTATTGCTTTTTTAAAGATGAATGCCATGGACAGCTTAGATGACTATATTAGAAAAAATATCGGTTTCGAAGTTAACAAGGGAGGGTTTGAAAAAAATCAAAAATTATTTTTAGAAGATTTAAAAAAAGCGGATACCTTTTTATCTGTTTTATTGAAAAAAAGAAAATATAGAAAAATTTTCAAAACAATAAAAATTAAAAAGCCTGAAAATTTACTAAAGGTTGGTGTTGTTGGCGAGCTATATGTTGTAATGGAGCCGTTTTCAAACTACTTTATAGAAAAGCAATTAGCAGATAAAGGAATTGAAGTTCATCGTTTTATTAATGCCAGCTATCTTTTATTTGGCAAAACAAAGCATCATAAAAAAGAACTTCTTGAATGGGCTAAGCCATATCTTAAATATCATATAGGAGCAGATGGTACTGATAGTGTGGCAATGGCAAACAAACTTAGAAAAGAGGGTTTTGACGGAATTATTCATCTTAAACCCTTTGGCTGCATCCCAGAGGTTAATGCTATGTCTGCTCTCCAGCGGCTTTCTAAAGAAAAAAAATTTCCTATAATATATTTCAGCTTTGATTCCCATACTTCAGAAACAGGTATTAAAACCCGGCTGGAAGCATTTTATGATATGTTAAAAATGAGGAGAAAAAATGAAGCCAAAAGTTAAAGGATATCTGGGTATAGACATAGGTTCAATTTCGACTAAAGGGGTGGTTATCGATAAAGATAATAATATTTTAGCTCAAATATATCTTTGGACAGAAGGTAATCCTATTAGAGCAGTTAAAAATGTTTTAAGGGAGATTAAGAGACAAATTGATCAGATTCAAAATAAAGAAATAGAAATTGTTTCGGTAGGTACAACCGGCTCAGCTAGAGAGCTTATTGGGGTTATTTTAGATGCTCAGATTGTCAAAAACGAAATAACAGCTCATGCAATAGGAACTCTTTCAAAGCATCCGGAAGTTAGAACTATTTTTGAAATAGGAGGGCAAGACAGTAAAATAATAATTTTAGAAAATGGTATTGTAATTGATTATGCCATGAACACCCTCTGTGCCGCAGGTACTGGTTCTTTTTTGTCATCTCAGGCAAGAAGATTAAATATAAAAGTAGAGGGGTTTGGAGATTATGCTCTAAAATCAAAACATCCAACAAAAATAGCCGGTAGGTGTACGGTTTTTGCCGAATCAGATCTTGTGCATAAGGCGCAAATAGGACATAAGATAGAAGATATTATTGCAGGATTGTGTAGAGCTATAGTTAATAACTACTTAAATAATGTCGGTAAGGGAAAAAATATTAACCCTCCATTAGTTTTTCAAGGGGGAGTAAGTAAAAATGTAGGCGTAATAAAAGCGTTTGAAGAAATAACCGGTCATAATGTTCTAGTTGATGATATCGGTCACCTTATGGGCTGTTTGGGGGTTGCCATTTTGGCAAGAGATTCGGGTAAGGAAAAAGAATTTAAGTTTGACGTTGGAGATATAGAATTCCAAACAATAGGTCAGGAGTGTGGAGGTTGTCCAAATAATTGTGAAGTAATTTGTGTTTTAAAAAACGGGATATTTCTTGATGGTTGGGGTAATAGATGTCCAGTTGGTATTGAAAGAGTTAAAGAAAGATTAGAGCTTAATTCTAAAAAAGAAAAATAATCTAATTAATTCTTTTTTCTTGACGGAGTATTAATTATGTAATAAGATACCAAAGTATATTGGCGCGGGGTAGAGCAGTGGCAGCTCGTCGGGCTCATAACCCGGAGGTCGCAGGTTCGAATCCTGCCCCCGCAACCAAATTTATTCTGAAGCAGGATGAGAAGTTTATCCTGGCCGAAGCGTCGGGAAATCCTGCTCCCGCAACTAAATTATTGTAGTCTTGGATAAGCAAGACTTTTTTTATACAATAATGTCGAGGCAGGGTAGCTCAGTTGGTTAGAGCGCAGGACTCATAAGCCTGAGGTCGTGGGTTCGATACCCACCCCTGCTACCAATATTTATTTTCCCAAGTCGTTATTAACGGCTTTTTTCATTTTTAAGTTACAATATGAATAAGATGGATATTTTATTAAAAACAAGAAAACTTTTATTAAAAAATAAAATTAACTTTAATCAACCAATTATTTTAGCCGTTTCTGGTGGAGCTGATTCAGTTTGTTTATTGGATGTTTTTTCTAAAATCTTTGATAAAAAATATATTACAGTTGCCCATTTTGATCACGGACTTAAAAATGATTCAAGAGAAGACGCTCAATTTGTCGAAAAGTTATGTAAAAAATATCAAATTGAATTTATCTCAGCTAAGGCTAATAATCTTAAAAAACAAAGCGGAAACTTAGAAGAAAATGCTAGAGAGACCAGATATAATTTTCTACTTAAAACCGCTTTCAATAATCAGGCTAATTTAATTTTTACCGCTCATCATGGCGATGATCAGTTAGAAACTATTTTAATGAATTTTAAAAGAGGCGCTAGTTATGAAGGTCTTACAGGGATGGATTTTTTATCAAAAAAATATTTTTCTAGCCAAGAGTTTATAATAGCAAGACCTTTTTTGAATTTTTTCAAAAATAACATTCTTTCTTATCTTAAGGATAACAATTTGTTATGGAGGGAAGATTATACCAACTATAATTTAAAATTTAAAAGAAATTTTTTCCGTCATTTAATTTTGACTAACATTGAGATTGAGCAAAAAAAAGATGTTTTGAGACAAGTTAACCAGTTAAGAAAAAATAAAATTGATTTTTACAAAAAACTTGAAAAGCTTATTGGCAAATATTTGAAAAAAGAATCTAAAAATATAATTATTTTTAATCCCTCAGTTTTAAGCTTAAAAAAAGATATTCTTTCAGAAATTATCTTTTATTCAGCTAGAAAAATATTAGGCTCATCTAAA
>CAZGIU010000025.1:0-6931 GCA_964526535.1 uncultured Candidatus Saccharibacteria bacterium
AAAATTTATTGGAAAAAAGGATTTTTTTAATTTTTTCCATATTATTCTCCTGGTTCTTCAGTTATATAAATTTTAAATGAAGTTTTTGGATTTAAAGTACTTACTCCTGTTGTAAGAATTTTTAAATTGGTTATAAACTGATCAACTACTTCTATCTTATTGATAATCTTTCCCATCAGCTATTTTTCTTTATAAGTTCCTGATATTAAGTACCATTTTATTTGAAATACCTCCCAAAAGGATTTGATGGTGTCTTTAAATCCTACTTTGCTGCCAGCAACATCATGAAATTCAACAGGTATTTCAAGAACACTACATTTTAATTTTTTAGCAATGGCAAATATTTCAGTGTCAAATCCAAAGCCATAAAGTTTTTGGAGATGGAAAAGTCTTTGAGCAACATCTCCTCTGAATAGCTTTAATGGACAGCGAGTATCTTTAAGGGTTTCACCTAAAACTATCTTGAAAACCAAGGCTCCACCTCTTGAAATTATTGTTCTTAACAGACCTCTTTCTGTTTGTCCTCTTCCATTAATATAGCGAGATCCAATTACAATGTCATATTTATCTATTTGTTCAAAAAGCCTATCTATCTGTTCAAATGGTGCTCCGTTGTCAGAATCTATAAAACATCGATACTTGCCTACAGCAGCTAACATGCCTAGTTTAACTGCCAAACCCTTACCGCCATGTTTTGATATTTTTGGACCCTCGGCAATAAGGTGAAAATTGTCAAACATTTTCTTTTTTTCTTCAACTAATTCCAAGGTTCTATCTGTGGAACCACCATCTACATAAATTACTTCAGCTATGTAATCTTTTTTCTTTAGATGCTGGTAAACTGCGTCAAGAGTTTTGCCAAGTCTTTTTTCTTCATTTCGTCCAGGAATAATAATTGATAAATAAACTTCTTTCATTTTACTTCCTATTTTTTATTAAAGGCTAATTTTTTATATGTTATAAAATTCCAAACCATTGAGGCTAAAATAGCAAAGACCTTGGCAGAATTTAAGGCCACAAAATTATCACTGAAAATTGAGTTTAATTTTAAAAAATGTACTACAGAAACAAAAAAGTTAGGTATAAATGTTAGGCTTTCTTTTAGAAGTATCAATACAGAATTATTAATTAATAACCCAATCAAGCTTAACATAAGGAATATCGCAAATTGTTTCATTATGTTTTTGTTATTATCTTTAAATGTCCAACTCTTGTTTAGTATATAACTGTTTACAATAGCCACTGAAACGGAAATAGTATTGGCAACTGCATAATGTATTCCAAAAACTAAATTTAAAACATTAAGGATTGTTAGATCTACCAAGGTATTAATAATGCCTACAATACCAAATTTACCGACTTGTTTGGCGGTTTTCTGGGTTTGTTCTTTACTCATAAATCGTCCTTCTCAATTTATATAATTATACAACTTAAAAATATAAAAATCCACCATAGTTTAAATTATTTCTTCAATATCTCTTTGGCTTTTGTCTTTAAAGGCCATTTGTTCAGGTTTAAAAATAAGTTCTGCTTTGCCTGTTGGACCATTTCTGTGTTTTTTAATAAATACTTCAGCTATCATTTTTTTGTCCGTGTCTGGTTTATAAATCTCTTCTCTATAAATAAACATTACTACATCTGCATCTTGTTCAATTGAGCCTGATTCACGAAGGTCTGAAAGTTGAGGTATTTTTGAATCACGTTGCTCAACTGCACGAGAAAGTTGAGAAAGCGCAATTACTGGTACGTTTAATTCACGAGCTAGTCCTTTAAGTGACCTGGAAACCTCTGAAATTTCTTGTACTCTAGATGATTGACTACCGCCACGTCCCTCCATGAGCTGAAGGTAATCAAGGATAATCATTCCTAGACCATGCTCAGATTGGAGTCTCCTGGCTTTAGTTCTAATATCCATAACGTTTGAGTTAACTGAGTCATCAATAAAAATAGGAGCTTCTGATAATACACCCATAGCATAGCCAATTTTCGGAAAATCTTCATCAGATAGCTTTCCAGTTCTTAGCTTCCAGGAGTCTACTTTGGCTTCTAAGCATAAAAGTCTATCTACTAGTTGTTCTTTTGACATTTCAAGGGAAAAGATACCAACAGGAACATTTTCCTTGATGGCAGCATGAGCCGCCATATTAAGGGCTAAAGAGGTTTTACCTATTGATGGTCTAGCTGCTAAAATAATCAAATCTGATGGCTGTAGTCCTGCTAAAATATTGTCCAGACCAACAAAACCGGTTGAAACACCCCTAAGGGCTCCTTTTTCTTTATGATGTTTATCTATTCTATCAAAAGATTCCGATAAAACACTTTTTATGGGTATAAAATTTTGTTTAAAGTGTTTTTGTGAGACTCCAAATAATTTTTGTTCAGCTTCGTCTAAAAGCTCGTCAACTTCCCTTTCTTCTGAAAAGCCTAAATTAGTTATTTCCATTGAAGCTGAAATTAACCGTCGTAGAGTCGCTTTTTGGCTGATTATTTTACCATAATGATTTACATGAGCTGCCGATGGCACAGAATTGGCTAAAGTTGTAAGGTATGAAGCACCTCCTATTTCATCCAGTATCTTTTTCTCTTTAAGCTTTGAAGATAAAGTAACGATGTCTATAGGGGATCTTTTTTCAAATAACTCTAAAATTGTTTCATAAATCTTGCTATGTGTGTCTTTGTAAAAATCAACAGGGCTTATCTGGTCGGCTATTTTAATAATTGCTTCTTTGTCTATAAGTAATGAGCCCAAAAAAGAAGTTTCGGCATCTATGTCTTGAGGTGGGATTCTTTCTGAAAAAAAATCCTTGTTTTCTGTTTTTTTAACAACCATTAAATAAGTTCTCCTCCAAAAAAGTTAACTGTCTCGTCAATAGTCTGATTATCAACTTTATCACGTTTTGATCTGATAAAGCAACGGATAGGTATAAAATTACCAGTTTGCTTTTCAATTATATTTTCTAATAACATTTTGTTATCTATGGCCTGAATTTTATCTCTATGTAAAGGAAAATCGAAACCAATCATTAGATGTCCATCTTCAATGTTTTCTGGTCCAGCTGTTTCAAGGCACAAGGCTAAAGCATGGTTATTTTCCTTTATAGAGCCGATTATTCTTGACCAACCTTGCTGAACCTGAGTAAATAGTTTTCCTTGATTTACGGCTTGCTCTAACTGTTTTTTTTCTAGTTCTTTTATCTCTGTTTTTTTTATTTTTGGAGATTTTTTGGTTATTATATTTTTTTCTATAAAATTGCTATTTTTTGTTTTTTTATTATCCGGGACCCCTTCGTTGTTTTGTTGTATTTCAGTATTATCATTTTTATTAGAATAAATATTTTCCTGGATTTGGTTTTCAGCAATTGTTAATTCAATGGGTAATTGAGGGGGTGTTGAGTATTTTATTTTTTGTTTTGCTTGATTTAGCTGCTCTATTATTTTTATTAGTTGCTTAAGAGATATTTTTTTTGCTAAGTCGTTTAAAATACTTTTATCTTTCTCGTTAAAAAATTTAACCTGATCTTGATTTTCGGTTTTTATCAAAAGAATGTTTCTTAAATTTTCAATCAAGTTTTCAGCAAAAATGTTTATGTCTATTCCTTCCTGAACAGTTTTATCTATTAAAGTTAAGGCTTCTTTGGTTTTGTTTTTTATAATAAATTCGATTAGTCGATTAGCTGTTTCGATATTTACTACACCTAACATATCGCCAACTAGTTTCTTAGTTACCTTTTTATTACCAAAAGAAGCAATTTGATCTAACAAAGAAATAGCATCTCTAAGAGCTCCTTCAACATAAGAAGCTATCATGTAAAGAGCTTCTGGCTCAGCTGTTATTTTTTCTTTTTTGGTTAGTTCCTTGAGGTGATTTGCTATTTGTTCAATTGTTATGTTGGTGAAATTAAATCTTTGGCATCTTGAAAGAACGGTAGCTGGTATTTTATGTACTTCGGTGGTGGCTAAAATAAAAATGGCGTGGACTGGTGGTTCTTCCAGGGTTTTAAGCAACGCATTAAAAGCTTCTTTGGTTAGCATGTGAACTTCATCAATAATAAAAATTTTAAATTTGCTATTATGAGGAGTAAATTTAATTTTCTCGGTTAATTCCCTTATTTCATCTATTCCCCTATTGGAAGCACCGTCAATTTCAATTAAGTCTAATGATTTTCCCTGGGTAATTTCCAAGCAATTACTGCATTTATTATCAGGTTCTGCATTTTTAGTTTTTTGACAATTAACAGCCTTAGCAAAAATCCTAGCAACAGTGGTTTTGCCTATACCTCTTGGTCCGGTAAATAAATAAGCATGGGAAATTCTGTTTGCTAAAATAGCATTTTTAAGAGTTTCTTTGATGTGATTTTGGCCAACAACTCCAGCAAAATTCTGTGGCCTATGTTTTCTATATAAAGAAATAGAAGCCAATTGTTACCTCCTAAAAAAAGTATAGTAAAAAAAATACAAAACTAAAAGTACTTTTTTAACCAATAAGCTTTATTCTTCATGAACTACTAGATTTTCAATAGCAGCCCAATTTGATTCTTTGTCTTTGGGTAATATGATGGTAAGTTCATCACCTGGTTTAGCTTTAAAGTAAGTGATAGAGGCCAATAAAACTTTATAAAGCCTACCTTCTGCTAATACCCTAAAATCACCTTCTTCTTCAATAAGTTTCCCGATAATTTTCTTTCTTTCCACAGGCTCTATCTGCTTAAAAATAAAAGAACCTTCTTTATCGATTGTTAACTTCAGGGTATCACCGGCAACTAACTTTGATTTAGAGGCATAATTAGGTGGTACTGGATAAATATTCTTATCAGCACCGATCATATTTTCACCATCAAAAACTCCCTCGATAACACGAGATTTTTCAATTTCCTCTAAGTGCTGAGCTTTCTCTCTTATTAGCTGATTTTCTGCTGTTGGCTTACCTTCTATTTCGTTTATCAGCTGTTTGGCTGAAAAAATATTATTTTCAGCTGTTTCTAAAAGTTTTTTTAATAAATGTAATTTTGATTTTTCGGCCATTTTGGCCTCTTTTGTTTATTTTTGTTTGTATCTAAATTAACCTTTTTTAAGCCTATTTGTCAAGTCTTGATAAAAATTTATTTTGAAATTTATTTTTAAATTCTAAAAATTTTTGTTTTTTTATGCTTTTTCTCACATCATCCATTAATTGAAGCAAAAAATGTAAATTATGTTGGGTTGTTAGTCTGATACCCAGAACTTCTTTTTCATTTAGAAGGTGTCTTATATATCCTCTGGAATAATTTTTACAAGCTTGGCATTTACAACCTTTCTCTATAGGATTTTTATCTGCTTTATACTTTGCCTTTGAAATATCTATTCTGCCTTTATAGGTCCAGACAGAACCATTCCTAGCCATTCTGGTGGGTTGAACACAGTCAAACATATCTATTCCTTTTTCTACGGCATTTAGAAGGTCTAGTGGTTCCCCTACTCCCATTAAATATCTTGGTTTAGTTTCTGGGATAAGTGGTAAGGTATAATTGAGAGCTTTGCTCTGTTTACTTTTTGATTCGCCAGCATTAGCAACTCCACCAATGGAAAAGCCATCAACAGGAAATCTACTAAGTTCAGCAAAAGATTGCTGTCTAAGTTTTTTATGAGGTCCTCCTTGGATAATTGCAAAAATTGCAGGTTTGGGAGATTTCTTTTTTTGATAATGGACAAATGCTTTATCAAACCACTCAGACGTTAATTTTACGGCGTCTGTTATTTCTTTTTCATCTGCTTCGGCCGAAGGACACCAGTCAAGTGGCATAGCTATGTCTGTGCCTAAATCACATTGGATATCAATAACCTTCTCAGGACTAAAAAAATGTTTTGAGCCGTCTAGGTGTGATTTAAACTCAACACCTTTTTGAGTTATTTTAACTAAACTTTTTTTAGCTCCTGAGCCCAATGAAAAAACTTGAAAACCTCCGGAATCAGTTAAGATTGGACCCGACCAGTTCATAAACTTGTGAAGACCACCCATTTTTTTAATTAAATTATTGCCTGGCCGTAGGTACAAATGATATGTATTACCTAAAATTATTTCTGCTCGAATGTTTTTAAGTTCCTCAGAAGAGACTGTCTTAACTGTAGCGCGAGTGCCAACTGGCATAAAAACAGGAGTATCGAAAACTCCATGATTTGTAGAAATTTTTCCAGTCCTGGCTTTTGTTTTTTTGTCTTTTGAGGTGATTGTAAATTTAAACATGCGGATATTATATCAATAATAAAATTGTAATTATAGCTACTAATTATATTATTAAATATTCTCTTGGTTTAATGAAAAGGAGTAATGCTGAGTGGTTCACATAACTAAAAAGTTTCATAAATTAGAAGGGCTGATTGTGCTGCCTTTGTTTTTTCTTGGATAATTATTTACACACTGTCTAAGGCTCAATAATTTTAAATTTGTTCCTAATATTATTTTTGTCTCGAGAATGATTTAATCATATTCACAGAAACATATCAGCAGTTAAAGAATCAAAATAAAACACACAACATGAGAACAACGTTCTCTTTTTTTGAGCAAAAAAAATGAGCTAAGCGCTCGGGGGTGTTGTTTGTTTTTCTAGAGGGATGAGGACTGCTACTAACTGGTTATTGTAGAGATTCAAAAGAGTTTCTAGATTGTCTATTGTTCTTTCTTCAAGGACACTTGAACCATCAAGATTTCGGCTTTCTGAGAACCTGTCGATTATGGTTCTTACTTGATGTGGTTGATCTTTCTCAATGTACCTGAAAGCAGCATTTATCATGTCTAAATCACACATTGGTAGGTCTATTCTTAGATTTCTCAGATAAGCTCTAGCTTCTTCAGCCGCCCAAACAAAGTCTTGGGATAGAAGTTGCTTGCCAAGCTTGAGGATGTTTTCTGAGAGAGCATCTTCAAAATCAACAATGATATTTCTAATGCTGTCCT
>CAZGIU010000026.1:0-6796 GCA_964526535.1 uncultured Candidatus Saccharibacteria bacterium
GTATTTGGAATACAGCAGCTTGGACTTATATGTCTGAGATAGGAGAAAAAATTAAGCATGAGGGTTCTGTGGTTGGGTCTTATTTGTCATTAGATACTTTGGCTCATTTTTTTTGTATGGTTATTTCTGGCTTTTTAGTTTCTTTTATAGGAATTAGAGCCATGTTTTTAATATTAGCTATAATTGGTTTTACTGGTATTTATTATTTTTTAAAAACCGTTAATTCTTTTGAGAAAAAAAGCCCTTGACAGTGAGTGCTTTTTTTATTAGATTCTAATTTATAACCTGGATAGTTTCTTTATGAGACGGGTTAAATGATAACACAAGTGAATAGGTAAACAAAAAATATAAGCTATTAAGCCTCATAGAAGGGGAGATTGTTTTTATGTTAAAAAATGGCGAAGCTGCTCGAAAGTATTTTAAAAAGCAAAACGAGGTTTTACCTCTACCAAACTTGGCTAAAGTTCAGTTGGATTCCTACAGCTGGTTTTTAAAAGAAGGCCTTAAAGAGTTATTAGACGAAATATCACCCATCAGGGACGCTTCTGGTACCTTAGAGTTATCTTTCTTGGATTATTACTTGGAAGAACCTAAAATATCTGAAGATGAGGCAAGAGAAAAAAATATTAGCTATGAATCGCCCATTAGAGCCAAAATTGAGCTTAAAAACTTAGAAAATAATCAAAAACTTTCAACCCAAGAAGTATTTTTAGGCGATTTTCCTGTAATGACCAATAGAGGAACTTTTGTTATTAATGGCGTCGAAAGAGTTATTGTTTCCCAGTTGGTTAGATCTTCTGGAGTTTTCTTTGTGTCTGAGAATGTTGGCGACCAAGAATTATTCGGAGCTAAGATTATTCCGAATAGAGGTGCTTGGTTGGAATTTGAAACATCCAATAAGGATGTTTTGTCGGTTAAAATAGACAGAAGAAGGAAAATTCCCGTAACTGCACTTTTAAGAGTTTTCGGTGTTGGTGATGATAATGCCATTAGAGAGCTTTTTAACGATGTCAATACTGACAAAGATCGTGATTTTATCAAGAATACTTTAGATAAAGATCCGTCTAAAACTCAAGCTGAGGCTTTTGTCGAGATATATAAAAGAGTAAGGCCAGGTGATTTAGCTACTCCAGATACTGCCAAGCAGCTTATTCAGGCAATGTTTTTTGATTTTCGTAGATATGATTTAGGTAGAGTCGGACGCTATAAACTTAATAAGCGCTTAAATATTCATGTTCCGAACGATAAAGCTCACAGGGTTTTGTCTTTAGAGGACGTAATAGCTATTGTTAAGGAAATTATTCTACTAAATAATGGTATTGGTCACGCAGATGATATTGATCATCTGGGTAATAGAAGAGTGAAGACTGTGGGAGAATTAATCCAGTCTAGTTTCAGAAAAGGCATTCTTAGGATGGAAAGAATTGCTAAGGATAGACTGTCTGTGGCTGAAATGGAAACTTTGACTCCTGGGCAACTGATAAATATTAGACCAATTGTAGCTGCTGTCAGGGAGTTTTTTGCTTCATCTCAACTTTCTCAGTTTATGGATCAAACCAACCCTTTATCTGAATTAGCCCATAAAAGAAGATTATCTGCTATGGGTCCTGGCGGTCTTTCTCGTGAACGAGCTGGCTTTGAGGTTCGTGATGTTCATTCAACTCATTACGGTAGAATTTGCCCCATTGAAACTCCAGAAGGACCAAATATTGGCCTGGTTAACTCCTTGGCTTGTTATGCCAATGTTAATAAATACGGGTTTATTGAGACCCCGTATCGCAAAGTTATTCAAGAAGTTTCCGGCCAGAATATTAACGAAATGATTGGTAAAACTACTGATAAAGAAGTTGTTGATAAAAATGGTAAAAAGGTGGTAGCTGTTGATACTGAAATTACCAAAGAAATTGCCCAAAAAATAAAGTCAGCTGGCGTTAGTAAGGTTTCTATCAAACCAATTGTTACAGATGAAATTGTTTATCTTGATGCTACTGAAGATGAGCGGCAAACCATTGCTCAAGCAAATGTTAAGTTAGATGAGAAGTCTCAGTTTACTGAATTAAGAACTGCTGTTAGAAGTCATGGCGAGCCAGATATTAGGCCGGTTGGTGAAGTGTCTTATGTGGACGTTTCTCCAAAACAGATTATTTCTATTTCCTCAGGCTTAATACCTTTCTTGGAACATGATGATGCTGGTCGTGCTATGATGGGCTCTAATATGCAAAGACAAGCTGTGCCAGTAGTTAAACCTCAGTCACCTGTTGTTGGTACCGGCATAGAGGGCAGAGTAGCTAAAGACTCTGGTTATGTGGTTTTGGCTGAAGAAGATGGAAAAATTTCTGCTGTTTCAGCCGAAGAAGTAATTGTTATCTCTAAAGACAAGAAAGTAAAAAAATACTCTTTGAAAAAATTTGTTAGATCTAATCAAGCATTGGCTATTAATCATCGAGCTTTAGTTGATGTTGGTGATCAGGTTAAGACAGGCGATGTTATAGCTGATAGTTATTCAACTCAAGGCGGGGAGCTGGCCTTAGGTCAGAATGTTTTGGTTGCTTTTATGTCTTGGGGTGGTGGTAACTTTGAGGATGCTATCTTAATTTCTGAAAGATTAGTAGCTGACGATCGCTATACTTCTATTCACATTGAAGATTTTTCTATTGATGTTCGTGATACTAAACTTGGTCCCGAAGTTATAACTAGAGACATACCTAATGTTGGTGATGAAGCCCTAAAAGATTTAGATTCCGAAGGTATTGTCAGAATTGGTGCTAAGGTTGATGCCGGAGATATCTTGGTGGGTAAAATTACTCCTAAAGGTGAGACTGAACTTTCTGCAGAAGAGAGACTTTTAAGAGCTATCTTTGGAGAAAAGGCACGCGACGTTAAAGATACTTCTTTGCGCTTGCCTCATGGTGAAAAAGGTAAAGTTGTTTCAATTAAGATATTTGAGCGAGACAAAGGAGACGAATTGCCGGCCGGGGTTATTAAAAGAATTCAAGTTTCAGTTGCTCAAATGAGAAAAGTTACCGCTGGAGATAAATTAGCTGGTCGTCATGGAAATAAAGGTGTTATTTCTAAAGTTTTACCAGTAGCTGATATGCCTTATTTGCCAGACGGAACCCCAGTTGATATTATCCTTAATCCATTAGGTGTTACTTCTCGTATGAATATTGGTCAGATACTAGAAACTCATCTTGGGATTGCAGCTCAACAACAAGGTTTTAAAGTAGCAACCCCAGTTTTTAATGGTGTTTCTTGGGAGCAAATAAAAGATGAATTAGAAAAAGCTGGCTTAGAACGTGATGGTAAGTCAGAATTATATGATGGCAGAACTGGTCAGAAGTATGATCGACGTGTTACTGTTGGTGTTATTTATATGCTTAAATTAGTACATTTAGTTGACGATAAGATACATGCTAGATCAACTGGGCCTTATTCTTTAGTAACTCAACAGCCATTAGGTGGTAAGGCTATGTTTGGTGGTCAGAGATTTGGCGAGATGGAAGTTTGGGCGCTAGAAGCTTATGGAGCTGCTCATATTTTGCGTGAGATGCTAACTGTTAAATCCGATGATGTTATTGGTCGATCAAAAACTTATGAAGCAATCATTAAAGGTGAATCCATTAAAGATCCTTCTATTCCAGAATCCTTCAATGTCTTGACCAAAGAACTTCAAGGGCTTGGTTTAGAGGTTGATATTATTCAGTCTGAAGAAACTAAAAAAAGGTTAGAGGAAGAAGCCAGACTTGAGGCTCAGGAAAGAGAGCGAGAAAGGAAAGAAAAGGAGGCTCAAGAAAGAGCCAGCCTTGAAGAGCCCGAGACTGAAGATAAAAATTCAAAAGAAAAAGCTAAGGCAAATAAATAAGGGACCAAGAAATGGAATTCAAAAAAGAAACTAAAAAGCAAAATTTAAGAGATTTCGACGCTCTTAGACTCAAAATAGCGTCTCCAGAAAAAATTCTTGATTGGTCTTATGGAGAAGTTACTAAGCCGGAAACTATTAATTATCGAACTCAAAAACCAGAAAAAGATGGTTTGTTTTCCGAGGCTATTTTTGGGCCAACAAAAGACTGGGAATGCTATTGTGGTAAATATAAAAGAATTCGTTATAAAGGCGTTGTTTGTGATAAGTGTGGAGTTGAAGTAACTCGTTCAATAGTTCGTCGCGAAAGAATGGGCCATATCTCTTTGGCAGTTCCAGTTATTCATATTTGGTATTTACGTGGAACTTCTTCGAAAATTGGCTTGATGCTTAATTTAACCATTAAAGATTTAGAGCAAATAGTTTATTTTGCCAATTTTATTATTACTGATGTTGATATTGACGGTAAGAAAAAAGTTGTTGAACAACTAAAAAACGAGTTAAAGGAAAAACAAAACGAAGCCAAGGTTCAATATGAACAAAAGTTAAAAGAACATAAAGATGAAGAAAATAAAGAATTAAAAGAAGGTAAATCTAAAACTGAGCTAAAGAAAAAGTATGACCAGCTTGAAAGACAGACTGACAGGGAATACAAAGAAGAAATTGAAAGATTAGAAGAGGCTCAAAAAGATGCTATCTCAGAAATTAAGAATCTTAAAGAAATGTCCTTAATATCTGAAATGAAATACCGTGAACTTTCTATGAAGTTTGGTGATGTTTTCAAAGCTTCTATTGGGGCTGAAGCGGTGTTTGACTTATTAAAAAGAATAGATACTAATAAACTCTCCAATGAACTTCAGAAAGAGGTTGCAGAATCTCAAGGTCAAAAAAAGAAGAAAGCTTTAAAGCGTTTGCAGTTGGTTGAAAGTTTTAGGGCGTCTGAACTTCGTCCAGAATGGATGATTTTAAGTGAATTGCCTGTTATTCCTCCTGATTTAAGACCAATGGTTCAGTTAGACGGGGGCAGATTTGCTGCTTCAGATTTAAACGATCTTTACAGAAGAGTAATTAATAGAAATAATCGCCTAAAGAAACTTATTGAAATTGGAGCGCCTGAGGTTATTGTTAGAAACGAAAAACGCATGCTTCAAGAGGCCGTTGATGCTTTAATTGATAATAATGCTCGTCGTGAAAAAGTTGTTGCTCAAGGTGGTACTAAAAGAAAACTTAAATCTCTCTCTGATATTTTAAAAGGAAAGCAGGGTCGTTTTCGACAAAACTTACTTGGTAAGCGTGTTGATTATTCTGGACGTTCAGTTATTGTTATTGGCCCTAATTTAAGGATTAATCAATGTGGTTTACCCAAAAAAATTGCCCTAGAGCTTTTTAAGCCATTTGTAATTTCTAGACTAATTCGTGATGAATTGGCTCACAACGTTAAATCTGCCAATAGAATGATAGAGCAATCTAAATCAGAGGTCTGGGATATCTTAGAAGAAATAACTAGAAAAAAGTATGTTCTGTTGAATCGAGCTCCAACCCTACATAGACTAGGCATCCAAGCCTTTAAGCCTGTTTTAACTGAAGGTAAGGCTATTCAGATCCATCCGTTAGTTTGTGTAGCTTTTAATGCTGATTTCGACGGTGATCAAATGGCTGTTCATTTGCCTCTTTCACAAAATGCTCAAAAGGAAGCCAAGGAATTGATGGCAGCTAATAATAACCTACTAAAGCCGTCTGCTGGTGAACCAATTGTTGGTCCAACTCAAGACATGATTTTAGGTCTTTATTACTTAACCATGGAAGATAAAGACGTCAATGGTGAGGGTGGAATTTTTGCTGATATCGCAGAAGCTCAAATGGCCTACGATCGAGATGCTTTGAACCTACATGCGATTATTAAGGTTAAGCACAATAATCAGCTTTTAGAAACTACTTTAGGTAGGCTTATCTTTAATGAAATTCTACCAAAAGAACTAGGTTTTAAAAACGAAACTATGACCAAAAAATCTTTGAAAAAAGTTGTTTCCGAGTGTTTTGATAAATGTGGCCAAGAAAAAACTATTAATTTAGTTGATACAATTAAAGACCTGGGTTTTAAATGGGCTACTGTTTCAGGTACTACTTTTGCTATGTCAGATATACATGTTCCAAAAGCAAAGGAATTCATTATTAAGGATGCTATTAAAAAGACAGAAGAGATAGAGTCTCATTTCAGAAAGGGTCTTTTAACGAACGATGAAAGATATGCCAAAGTTATTGATCTTTGGACAAATATTAAAGGCGAAATTACTAAAGCCATGATGGACGAAATGCCCAGAAACAGTTCAGTCTATTTTATGGTTGATTCAGGTGCTAGAGGTAATGAAGAAAACATTACTCAAATGGCAGGCATGAAGGGTCTAGTAGCTAATCCAGCTGGTAAAACAATGGAATTGCCAATCAGAGCTAATTTTAAAGAGGGTTTTTCTGTTTTAGAGTATTTTATTGCGACTCATGGAGCTAGAAAAGGTAAATCTGATACCGCCTTGCGAACTTCTGATTCCGGTTATCTAACGCGTCGTTTAGTTGATGTTTCTCAAGATATAATCATTACCGAAGAAGATTGTGGCGATAAAGAAGGTTTGGTAATTACTAAAGAAGAGTCCAAGGAAATGGGTGAGGATTTCGCCCTTCGTTTAGTCGGTAGATTTGCCATGAGTGATATTAAAGGTAAAAACGGTAAAGTTTATGTCAAGACTTTAGAAATGATTTCAGAGGAGCAGGCCAACGAAATAGAAAAAGATGAAACAGTTGAAGAAGTAAAAATAAGATCAATTCTTACTTGCACCACTCCTTGGGGAGCTTGTCAGAAATGTTATGGAGTTGATTTGGCCAGGGGCGAGTTAGTTAATATGGGTGAAGCTGTTGGTGTTATGGCTGCTCAGTCTATTGGTG
>CAZGIU010000027.1:0-6617 GCA_964526535.1 uncultured Candidatus Saccharibacteria bacterium
ATTAATTTTCTAATTTTAAAATCTTCTTCCAAAAAATCAGCATAGCTTTTTTTAGAAAACCATTTAGCTTTCCAATTTTTAGAAAGCTGAATTCTTAAACTTGTAGGATTAACCTTTTGTCCCATAACTTACTGTCCCTTCCTTCTAAAGAAATTCTTAAGACCGCCCAAAAATGAATGATCCTGCTTTGGCTGAATCTTAGGTTTTTTCTCAACTTTTGGCTTAGCTTGAATTTTTGATTCTTGTGTCTCTGTTTTAGCATCTTTAGTAATAATTTTTTCTGGCTGTTTTCTATATTCTTCGTTAATTATTTCCTTATCAGAAGATTTAGCCTTAATAGGCTTTACCGCTTTTTCTTCGGTCTTTTCGGCTAATTTTTCTTTAATAATTTCAGGTTTGGTTGACTTTGAAATTGTTTTTTCAGACTTTTTACCAGTAGTTGAAATTAAAACAACGCTTAAATGAGTCATTTTTTTGGTAATTGTGTCAGCAGAACCTCTAGCCCTAGGTTTATACCTTTTAAAAGTTGGGCCTTTGTCTGCTTTAATTTCCTTGATAGTTAAATCTGCCTGGGAAATACCAAAATTATGTTCGGCGTTAGCTGAAGCACTTTTAATAACCTTGTAAACTTCTTTAGCAGCTTTTTGGGGCATTAATTTAAGTAAATCTAAAGCATCTAAGGTTTTTAATCCCCTAACCTTATCAACTACTAAGCGTGCTTTCCTGGGTGAAAGTCTAATAAACTTGGCATGTGATTTAAATAATTGGTTTTCTTTCATAATTCCTCTCTGCTTACTTAGTCTGAGTCTGATTTTTTTCTATGGCAGCCGACTTAGCTTGAGCCTGAGCCTTTGCTTGCTCTTTAGCCATTTTACCGCCATGAACTCTAAATTTTCTAGTCGGAGCAAATTCACCTAATTTATGACCCACCATGTTTTCTGTAACAAAAACAGGCACATGTTCTTTACCGTTATGAACTGCTATTGTAAAACCAACCATTTCAGGAGTAATAGAAGATGCTCTAGCCCAGGTTTTAATCATTTTTTTATCACTCTGAGCCTGCTTTTGAATTTTCATTAAAAGCTTTTCATCAACAAACGGACCTTTTTTAGATGACCTAGACATAACTACTTACCCTTCCTTCTTTTTAGGATTAATTTATCTGAAGATTTTCTTTTTCTAGTTTTATAACCTAAAGCCGGAGCTCCCCAAGGAGTTTTAGGATGCTTAAGACCAATTGGTTGTCGGCCTTCACCACCACCATGAGGATGATCTACTGGATTCATAGCTTTACCCCTAACAGTTGGACGAATACCCATATGTCTTTTTCTTCCGGCCTTACCAATAACCTCTCTATTATGTGCAGTATTAGAAAGTTGACCAATAGTAGCTAAACAATCATCTTTAAACATTCTAACCTCACCAGAAGGCACTTTAAGATGGGTAAAACCACCATCTCTAGAAAGAATAGTGGCATAAGTTCCAGCTGCTCTGACTATCTGACCACCTTTACCAGGAACTAACTCTACATCATGAACAATATTTCCCAAAGGAATATGTTTAAGTGGCATGCGATAGCCTAAATTGGCTCTAATTTTATTCTTTGAACTGATAATTTTATCGCCCTTTGCTAATTTTTCCGGAGCTAAGATATATTTTTTAGTTCCATCTTTGTCTTTATATTGAACCAGGGCTATAAAAGTTGATCGATTTGGATCATATTCAATGCCTAAAACTTCACCAGGAGTATCATAAAAATTACGCTTAAAATCAATAATACGGTAAAGTTTTTTAGCTCCACCACCACGATGTCTAACAGTAATTGAACCTCGTGAATTTCTTCCAGCTTTCTTTTTGATATATTTAGTTAAACTTTTAATCGGCTTTTTTTTGATTGAGATTGAATCTTTGACTATTTTTGTGACTAATTTTTCAGTTTTTTGCTCAACTAAAGAAGCCTCACTGGTTTTATTTTCCCCAGTTACCTTCTTTTTTTCTTTAATTTTTTCTTGTTTCTTTGGCATTTTACATCCTGTATTTTGTTTTAAGATTAGCTAATTCTGTTTCTATTGTTTTTTGTAAATTCTTAAGTAAATTAATATCTTGCTTTAAGCTGGAAGATTGGGAAAAACTATTTAGATCTTCAGTCAAAAGTCTTTGAATTTCAGCTACCCTAATATCAGATTCTTTGCCCACCTTTTCAATCTCTTGAAGATTATTTTTCTCTATAGCTATCAGTAAAGCATCGGCAGATTCAACATACTGACGAAGCAAATCCTTATAATCTTTGTCAATTTCCAATAAAACCTTTGGGGCTTCTATTTTTTCGAGCTCCAAAAGAGCATCATTAGAAACATCCTTAAAGTCTGAAGCTAGCTTTTTCAAGGCTTCAATATCATTGGTTTGAGTATTAAGATTATTGAAGGCTTGAACGGCTTTTTCAACTTTTTTAAAATAGGTGGCAATTACTTCAAGATTATTAGTTACATTAAAACCTTTATAGCTATATTTTGATAAGGAGTTGTATAAACTAGTAACCTCGGTAAAATCAGAATATTTTTCTGTCTCTTCTTTAAGCTCATTGAAATTGTTTTTAATTTGATTTAACCTCTCTGTTTTTGAAGTTATATCACCCTGAACAAATATCTGCCACTCAGAAATAACTGTATCAATATAGACTAAATCTTGTTGAGCTTGAGTAAACTTACCGCTTATTGAATTGTTAAAGTTTTTTGCCTTGACTTGAGGCACGAATAAAAAGAAATAATAGAATGAAACGAGTGATAAAGCTAGAAAAATCAGAGTGTAGACTGAATATATTTTCCAATGAGCCTTAAACACTTCCTGTTTCATTATTTTTCCCCCTCCTGGCTTTCAAAAATATCAATTTTTTGGTCTTTTTTAAGAGTCGCAATAGCCAGTTTCTTACCAGGTTTAACCCTTTCTTGCCTGCCAAATCTGGATGTCTTTGACTCTCTTTTGGTTATATTAACAGAAATTACATCTACATGATAAAGATCTTTAACAGCCTTAGCAACTTCCCTTTTGTTAGCATCTTTATTTATTTCAAAAACATATTTTCTTTTTTCTGATAAAGCCACGCTCTTTTCGGTAATTATTGGTTTTTTAATTATTTGCTTCATTTCTTAACACCTTTGTCTGATTTTTGAGTTTTTTGAGAGGCTAAATCATTTTTAGGTTCTTTTTCGGTCATTTTTTTTACTGTTTTTTTAGCAGAGATTCTTTCAGTTTTTTTGTAAAAATCAACAGCCTTATCAAAACCATTTTCAGTAAAAACTATATAATCGGCCACTAAAATTGCATAAGGATTTAATTGATTAAAAAGTAAAAAATCAACATTCTTAAGATTATTAACTGCTTTTGCTAACATTACATTTTCGTCTGAAATCAATAAAACTCTTTTATCTATTTCAATAGCTTTTAATATCTTATTTATTTCTTTAGTTTTAGGGTTTTTAATATCAAAGTTTTCTATGATTTTTATTAACTTTTTATCAGCCTTCAGGCTTAAAGCAGCTTTAATGGAGCTTCTTAAGGATTTTTTGTTCATTTTCTTGGAATAATTCTCATTACCAGTGGGCCCAAAAACAACGCCACCGGTTCTCCAGATAGGATTTCTAGATGAACCAACTCTGGCGCGTCCTGTACCTTTTTGTCGCCAAGGTTTTTTACCTCCACCTGAAACTTCTGCCCTAGTTTTTGTTTTAGAAGTAGCCTGTCTTTTATTGGCTAAATGCCTAATAACTGCCTCTTTTATTAAAATTTCTGGTGATTTAACCTCAAAAATTTCTTTATCAAGAACCTTTTCAGTTTTTTCTTTGCCTTTAATGTCAAGAATTTTGATTTTCATTATTTATCCTTATTCTTGCTAACTTTCTTGACGTCGGTTTTACTTTCTTTGCTAGCGGGCTTAGTTTCCTTATCTTTTTTATTGTTAGGGATTTCTTTCTTTTCTGAAATTGCTTTTTTAGTTTTTGTAATTTTTTCTGCTGATTTTTCGGTTTTTTTAGCTTCTCTTGTCTCTATTTTGCCTTCAAAGTCACCTTTACCAACAATATAAATTAATGATTTATTTGGACCTGGAACTGCTCCTTTTATAAAAATAAGATCATTTTCTGTATCTATGCCTTCAATTTTAAGGCCTTTAACAGTAACCTGATCAGAGCCCATTCGGCCAGGAAGCTTTTGACCCTTAAAGATTCTTTGAGGATAGGCAGCTCCAATTGAACCTGGTTCCCTGTGATGATGAGAGCCATGAGTTTCTGGACCTCTTGAAAAGCCGTGTCTTTTAATAACTCCCTGAAAACCTTTACCCTTAGAGGTTCCAATAACCTTAACAATGTCTCCTTTATTGAAGATATTTACTAAAAATTTCTCACCGACTTGGTGTTTATTGACTTCTTCTTCGGTAACTATAATCTCTTTAAGATAGCGAAGCTCTGGGGTATTAGCTTTTTTAAATTGCTCTTTTTGTGGCTTTTTAGCTTTATCGGTTTCTGAAAAACCAATCTGTAAAGCAGAATAACCATCAATTTTCTGGTTTCTGATTTGAGTTATATAATTTGGAGAGCTCTTAATTACAGTTACAGGCACAAAGCGACCTTCTTCTGTAAAAAGATTATCCATTCCTACTTTTTTTCCAATAATTAGCTTCATAAGTTAAACAAATAAATTGACCAGTTTCCCGGCAGTTTCCCTTTTCGGACTTGCCAGCAAGCTAGCTGTATTAATTATTAAATTTTACCATTAAAATTTTACACAATAATTCTATTTGTGTCAACAGTTTTATAATCTCAGGGTTAATTTTGGGTTTTTAAATATTCGTAATACATAGAGTAACTACCGCCCAAACAAGTAACAGCTAACTCCAGAGCCAATCTGGCTGTTTGAAAATTTACATCACGCTCTGGATTTAGCTCAACTATATCCATTGCAACTACATCAAGCTTAGAAATTTCCTGGGCTATGTATTTAATCTCTCTGTAATCAAAACCGCCCCTTGAGGGAATACCCACTCCAGGAGCATCAAGAATATCAATTGAATCCAAATCCAAGCTCACATGAACTTTTTTGCCTCTTAAATTATTAAAAAGTCCGTCCAGAGCATTGCCAAAACCCTTTAGTAAAATATCGTTAACTGACAATGAATAGATGTTAAGCTTTTTTATTGTTTCTGTTTCAGCTTTATCAGGGTCTTTAACACCTAAAAAATAAAGATTCTTGGCCAATAATTTATTGTCAACTAAAGACACTAAGATAGGATCTCCTTTTCCAAGTAATGTAGAGGTCACCATGCCATGAATATTGCCAGAAAGAGAAGTTTCGGGCGTATTGATATCAGGATGAGCATCTATCCACAAAAGATTTAAATCAGGATAATTGGATAAAGAAGCAGCTATTGACCCTAGGGCCACACTATGGTCTCCTCCAACAATTAAGGGGGTATTGTTACCTTCAATTGCCTTTTGAGTTAACTTTTTAATACTTAAACAAGCTTTTTCGATTGCAGCTAAATTTTTCAACTTAGGGCTTTGGGGTAAATTTTTCCTATCTTCAAAAACTTTGATGTCCCCTAAATCACTAAATTTAATCTCTGAATCAGAAAAAACTCTTTCTGCTCCTATCTGACGAAAAACATCAGGACCATTTTTAACCCCAAGTTCCGAAGAACCCAAATCTACAGGAGCACCAATTAAAGAAACTTTTTTATTCATAATAAATATAATTTATCATTTTTTAGCAACAAATTGCTATAGTTAAATCTATTAAAAAAATGTAAAATTATCGCTATGAAGCTTCAAGTCTTTTTTGATAACCTTATAGAAAAAATGTTTTTATGGGCCTTTCCCAAAAAAATTAAGCCTAATAGCATAACTTACTTTAGATTCATAACAACTCCCCTAGTTTTTTGGCTTTTTTATACTAATAATTATTTTTGGGCTATACTATCATTTATAATCTGTCTTTCAACAGACTTTATTGATGGTGCTATGGCCAGAAAAAGAAATCAAGTAACAGAACTTGGTAAAATAATAGACCCGCTTGCTGATAAACTTCTTATTGGCTCTGTCCTTTTGGCAATTGGTTTTCAATATTTTATAGTTAAACTGATAGTAAGCTTTATTTTCCTGGAATTCTTAACTGTTTTAATAGCTTTTAAAATAAAAAATATTATAGGAAAACCAGAAGGCGCCAATGCTTTTGGAAAAATAAAAATGGTATTTCAAAGTTTTGGAATTTTTATTTTACTTTTTGGAATTATCTATAAAAATCAAGCTTTTATTACTTTAGCAGGGTGGGTATTGGGAATATCTTTTATTTTTGCTGTTGTTTCTGCCTATGAACAGTTCAGAAATAGATTAATTTTTATTAACTCTAAAAAATAAATTAAACCTTCATCTAGCCAAAATGCCAACAACTTCCTGGTCAGTCGTTTGATCAAAAAATCTATACCACTGACCAACTGATAAAAATTGATCAGGTGTTAATAAGTAAATAACTTTATTAGCTTCTTTTTCTAATTCTCTCACAGAATCACTGGCTCCAACCGGAACAGCTAAAACAATAGACTTTGGATTTAGAGTTTTTAGAAAATT
>CAZGIU010000028.1:0-4197 GCA_964526535.1 uncultured Candidatus Saccharibacteria bacterium
CTTATTTCATATCATCAGCATTCTAAAGAATCTAAAGTAGAAAAAATTATCAAATTGCTTTTGTTTGGCAAAAGCGTTGCTATGATCTCTGATGCTGGCACCCCTGGTTTGTCAGATCCTAGCAGTAAACTTCTTAAAGTTGCTTACGATAATAACATAAAAGTTGTGCCAATACCCGGACCATCAACTTTGTCAGCTATTTTATCAATAGCCGATTTTAATATTCATGAATTTGTTTTTTTAGGTTTCATGCCTCATAAAAAAGGTCGTCAAACAAAGCTAAAAGAGATTGCCAAAGAGAAAAGAGCGATAGTCATTTTTGAATCTGTTCATAGAATTAAAAAATTATTAGGTGAGCTTTCTGATTTTTTAGGTGACAGACAGATAATTGTTGGTCGAGAGCTAACCAAAAAATTTGAAACCATTTATCGCGGCAAAATTTCGGAGGTTTTAGCTGAATTAATCCAAAAGGGCGAATTTGTAATAATAATTGAGCCGACAAATGATTAAAGCTTTAATTTTTGACAATAACGGTGTTTTAACTACTACTGAAAAAAATGGTTCAAAAGATTTAGCTGACTTATTTGGAGTTCGGGAAAATCATTTTATGAGTATTTGGAAAAAAGAAGCTCTCTTAGTTGACGACGGTAGCATTTCCAGTAATCAGTTTCTAAGAAATGTTATTAAAAAAATTAATAGTCAGGTTGAAATAGAAGATGTTAAAAATATTTATTATAAATTTTATGATAGAGATGACCAGATACATAAATTTGTTAAAAAATTAGCTAAAAAATATGAAGTTGCGCTTTTGTCTAATTTTGGCGATGCTTATTTAGAATTTGACAAAAAATGGCAGAATAAAAAAACATTTGGGGATAAAATTTTTGTTTCAGCGTATTTGGGTATGAAAAAACCGGATAAAAAAATTTTCCAGCATGTGCTTAAAAATTTAAATATAAAGCCCTCTGAGGCAATTTTTGTTGATGATCGGGCGGAAAATATTAAAGCTGCTAAAAGCTTAGGTTTAATTGGCATTTTATATAAAAATTTGCCAAATTTTAAGCAAGAACTTAAAAAATATATTACAATAGAGTAAATGAAAAAGAAGACCTACATAGTAACCTCTATTCCTTATGCTAACGGCAAGCCTCATATGGGGCATACCTTAGATGCCCTATATGGAGATGTTCTAAATAGATATTATAAATCTCAGGGCCAAGATTCTGTCTTGCAAATAGGTATAGATGAAAACGGTCAAAAGGTTTATCAAAAGGCTCAATCAGAGAATTTAACAACTCAACAATGGTTGTCAAAAATTAGGCCAGTATTTTTAGATTTTGCTAAAAAAATGAATATTGACTATCAAATTTATACCAAAACGTCAGACCAAAAAAATCATTTTCCGGCAGCTCAGGAAATGTGGCAAAGGTCAGCTAAGAACGGAGATATTTATAAGAAAAATTATAAAGGACTTTACTGTGTTGGTTGCGAGGCTTTTGTTACTAAGGATGATTTGATTAATGGGAAGTGTCCTGATCATCAAAAAAAGCCAGAAAAGCTTGAAGAGGAAAATTATTTTTTTGCCTTGTCTAAGTATAGAAACTTTTTAAAAAATTATTTTGATAAACATAAAAAATTTGTGCAACCAAAAAATTATTATCGCGAAGCTTATAATTTAATTGATAAATTAGAAGATGTTTCAATTTCTCGTTCTAAAAAGAGACTTCCTTGGGGCGTGCCAGTGCCTGGTGATAAGAATCATGTTATGTATGTTTGGTTTGACGCTTTAATTAACTATCTTTCAGGTGTTGGTTTTCCAAAAGATATTAAAAAATTCAATCAATATTGGCCAGCTGATGTTGAAATTATTGGTAAAGATAATAACCGCTGGCATTCTCTTTTATGGCCAGCCATGCTTAAGTCAGCCGGTCTGGCAATTCCTAAGGTGATTTTGATTCACGGTCATATCACTGCTAAAGGTGGCGTTAAGATGAGCAAAACTATCGGTAATGTGGTTGACCCATTTGAGATGATAAATAAACACGGAACGGATGCTTTTCGCTATTATCTTTTATCTCGTATCCCTCTAAATAGCGATGGCGCTTTTGATGAAGAAATGTTTATAGAGGTCTACAGCTCTGATTTAGCCGGAGGGCTTGGTAATCTCCTGCAAAGAACTTTAACCATGGTTAATAAATATAAAGTTAAGCCAAATAAAATAACAACCAATGTCCCCGTGAAAAATATTCATAAATTTATTGAGACTTTTGAATTCTCAAGAGCTTTAGAGAAAATTTGGCTTCAAATAAAATATTGCGATCAATATATTGAAAAACATAAACCCTGGCAGCTGGCAAAAGAAAATGCCAAAAAACTACCAGAAGTCTTAGGCTTAGTTGTTCATTATCTAAAGAATATTTCTGAGCAATTATATCCTTTTATGCCCCAAACTTCAGAAAGAATGAAAAAGCAATTAAAAAGTTTAAAACCAAAACCTTTATTCCCAAGATTGGATAAATAAAATGACTGAAGAAAAAAGAAAAGAAGATTTAAAGAATTTAGAAAAATTACATCGGGCTGCACTTGAAAGAAAAGTTGCTGATTATCATCGTGCCACTAAAACAACCATTAAAAGTTTTCAAAAAGTTCACCTAAAGTTTTGTGACAAATACCCAACCTATAAACTTTGGCATAACTTTAGATTTGCTAATTTAATACATTGGACAATCTTTTCCTTAATTTTAATCTCACTTAGTTACTATTTTTATTTTTCTTTAAATTTCATTACCACTATAAATAAACAGCCAACTAATTTTTTAGTTATTTTTGGTAAGCCAGTTTCAGGTGATGTCAAAGCCGGTATTTTCAAAAAGAGCAATGTGCTTATTGATAAAAAGAACCAAGCAGAAATTGAAGATAAAACAATAACTGTTGGTTATGCAGAATTTCGTGGCTATACTCATAATTTGGTAAATTGGAAAAACTTAACTTGGCGGGCTGACGTGCCAGAGGGCTCTTCCATTGTTTACCGCTTAAGAACAACCAAGGATGATGTTGATGGCTTAGATCAATCAAGTTGGTCGCCATATTATCAGATTAAAGGCAAAGATACTTCTTCTCATGGAATTCCTTTAGTTAAAAGTCGCTTGTTGCAAATTGAAATAATATTCCAGGGCGATAAAAATTCTTGGCCAAAGCTGTATTACTTAAATTTAGGCTATACTCCCTTTAAGGAAAACCAATTTTTAGTTTCAGTTAAAGATAATTTATTTTCTTGGATTCAAAATTTTTTCCGTTTTGTTCAGAGAAAAGAAGGGATTTATTCAGAATAATGAAACTTTTTGATACCCACGCTCATCTGAATTTTAATGGGTTTAAAGTTGATGTTTCAGAAGTTATTAAGAGATCTTTTGATAATGGTATGGAGGGTATTGTTAATGTAGGTTCTTGTTTTGATAACTCTCAAAGAGCAGTTGAGCAGGCACAAAAATATGACAAGATTTATGCTTCAGTTGGTTTTCATCCTGATCACTTAAAAGAGGTGGATATTAAAAAAGTTCCTGAGATGATAAAGAAATTTAAAAATCTTGCTCAGGCAGATAAAGTTGTAGCTATTGGTGAAATCGGTTTTGATAATTACTATTATAAAACTGGAGTTAATGAAGATATTCCCCAAAATCATGAAAAAGAAGAATTAATTTTCCGTTCTTTTATGGATTTAGCCAATGAGTTAAATTTGCCTGTTATTATTCATTCAAGAGATGCAGAAAAAGAAACGATAAATGTAATTAGAGATTATAGCAAAAAACTTGAAAGAGGTGGGGTGGTTCATTGTTTTACAGGCTCTATTGATTTTGCAGAAAATTTGCTCGATTTAAATTTTTATATAGGATTTACAGGCATTATTACTTATTCTAAATCTAATAATTTAAGAGAAGTAGTTAAAAGAGTTCCTATTGACAAAATTTTGATAGAAACTGATGCTCCTTATTTAGCGCCTCAAACTTATAGGGGACAAAAAAACGAACCACTCTATGTTTTGGAAGTAGCTAAAAAAATAGCTGAAATAAAAGATATAACAGCAGAAGAAGTAGCCTTGCAAACAACAAATAATGCAAAGAAATTATTCTTGATTTAGTTTTGTTTTTTTGCTATAATATATTAAAATATAATCAACTAAACAAAAAAAGGAATTAT
>CAZGIU010000028.1:4297-6601 GCA_964526535.1 uncultured Candidatus Saccharibacteria bacterium
CTGGCACCTTTGGCGATACAGGTTCTATTGCTGTAGAGATAGTTTCAGATGATCAAATTCCAGTTACTGCTACAGTTGATCCAACAATAACATTTACAGTAGCTACAACAACGCTTGCTCTTGGCACTTTGTCGAGTTCTTCTATAAGTACCTCTGCTTATAACAATATAACAATAGGCACAAATGGATCAGGAGGATATACTATTTCTGTTAGAGACCAAGGCAGTGGTACGAACCCCGGTCTTTATAACTCTGGAGCCGCAAAATTAATCCCTTCAGCAACTGCAACCCCTTTAGTAACCAATACCGAAGGATATGGTGGGCAATGCAATAAAGTTTCAGGTAGTGGCGCTTGTGTTTTTACAGGAACAGGTGAAAATATTAATGGTTTCACTTTAGGTTACCAAACATTTGCAAGTTATGGCTTAAAACCTTCAGGAACTGATACATTTCAAATTAGAGTTAAAGCTAGTATAAACACTTCAACAGATGCCGGAGCCTACAGTGATACGTTAACGATTATTGCAGCAGCTAATTTTTAAAATATGAAAAGTAAACTATTTAAAATATCAGTATCGGTTTTATTTATAGGGTCATTATTTATTCCTGGCTATTTTTACGCAGAGCGCAATTCATCAAGACCCGAAGGTTTAACAGTCTCACCGCCTCTGGCGGAGTACGAAATTAAACCAGGAGAATCTATTACTAAAAGAATCAAAGTAACTAACCCAATAAATAAACAAGTTAAAGTATACCCTACAGCTTTAGATTTTAATGCTAAAGGAGAGACGGGTGAGCCTGGATTTTCCAAGCCAGACGAGAACAAAAGCAGTTATTCTTTAGCAGGCTGGATTAGTTTTTCCAAAACCTATTTGGTTTTAGAGCCGCAAGAAGTTGAAGAATTTGATTACACAATTAAAGCTCCAAACAACGCTGAGCCAGGCGGACATTATGGAGTTGTTTTCTTTGCCTCAGAGGCGCCTGATGCCCAAGAAGACATTTCTCAAGTTACAATCTCTACTATGGTAGGCTCTTTAGTTTTAGTTAAGGTTCCTGGGTTTATTGTTGAAAACGCAAAACTGGAAACTTTTTCTGCCCCATGGTTTTTATTTAAGACCCCGGTTAATTTTAATACCAGAATATCAAATCTTGGCAATTTGCATTTTAAGCCAAAGGGCGAAATTATAATTAAGAATTTTTTTGGCCAGCAGAAAGATTCCATTGATTTTAATTCTATTGGTGGTAATGTTTTGCCAGAATCAATCAGAAGATTTGAAAACTCTTGGGAGCCCAAAACATCGCTATTCTACCCGCTGGGAAGATATACGGCAGAGTTGAAATTAAAATATGGCGATTCACAAAAAGATATAACAGCCACTGTTGCCTTTTGGATAATTCCTATATGGTTTATTATTGTCCTTATTATTGTCTTTGTACTAATAGTATATTTCTTGATAAAAAGAAAACTTGAGAAGGGCACAAAACGTAAAACAAAACATCATCCTAATGTGGTAGATCTTCGTAAATGAAGAAAATAATTCTATTTTTATTATTTCTTGGTTTATTTTTCGGGAAATTAGGCTTTATTCGTGCTGAGTCTGTTAATGTTAACGCGGTTGTGCCTTCTAAAGTATGTCTTCAGTATTCAGCTGTTACGCAAAATGTAAATAATTTATTATCAGATTTATCACAAAGAGCCATTATTACTGTTAAGGTTTATGATTGTTCCAATAATCCTCTAAAAGATATTCCACTTGCTATTTCTTCAAATAGAGGCGAAGTAGATTGGATTCGTTTTTCTGACTCTGGCGGTAATCTTTTAGATTTAGTTGATGGAAAACCTGTCGGTAAATCTGACGAAAACGGATTTGCTTATATTAGAGTTGCATCAAAAGTGCCCGGCGAAGCTCAATTAACAGTTGTAGCAGACACACTGGTTGAATTTGAGCCTGTAAAAATAAAATTTTTACCTCTTCCTTTTCCTACCAATGTAACAGTTTCGGTTGAAGTTCCAAGTTTTATAAATCAAGATAAAAAAATAACTTTATTTAAACCTTCTGGTGCTGATAAGATAGATAGAGAAAAACTGGTCAATTTAGGTGTAGAAATAATTGTACCTTTTTGGTTAGTGGTTTTAGTTTTATCTTTATTAGCCATGACTCCCTTATTGTTTGTAGTTATAATTGCTCTTTTGGGTAGAATAAAAAAATATGAAAAATATAATAAATTATTTCTTGAAAGAGAAGAAAAATTATTGCAAGAAGAAGTAGCTGAAATAAAAATGCAGCGAGAAGAAATAAAAAA
>CAZGIU010000029.1:0-6233 GCA_964526535.1 uncultured Candidatus Saccharibacteria bacterium
CCATGATTTTAGCCAAAAAAGAATATGGCGAAAAAATAGACAAAGCTGTTTTCCCTGGCATGCAGGGCGGTCCTCATGATCATATAATAGCTGCTAAAGCAGTTGCTTTCAAAGAAGCCCTAAAGCCAGAGTTTAAAGATTACGCGCATCAGACTATTAAAAACGCGCAAAAAATGGCCGAAGAAATGATCAACCGAGGCTATAAATTAATAACTGATGGCACTGACAATCATTTAATTTTAGTTGATTTGTCAAGTAAAGGAGTTTCTGGCAAGGAGGTCGAAGTTGCGCTTGATGAGGTGGGTATTACAGTAAATAAAAATATGGTGCCTTATGATAAGAAAAGTCCTTTTGATCCGTCTGGAATTAGAATCGGATTTGCTGCTGCCACTACCAGAGGAATGAAAGAATATGAGATGGTAAAAATTGCCGATTGGATAGATAAAGCCATACAAAGCAGGAATAATAAAGAAGAGCTTGAGAAGCTTCATCAGGAAGTGATAGACTTTTGTCGCCAATACCCAGTTCCTGGCTTAGAAAATTAAAAATTAAAATAAAAAAGGTCGAAACGACCTTTTTTATTTTAATAATACTGGTGCCGAAGGAGGGACTTGAACCCTCATGGGACTAATCCCACACGATTTTGAGTCGTGCGCGTCTACCAGTTCCGCCACTTCGGCATAAGCTGAATTATACCAGAAAAGCTCAGCTTTAATAAAGTCATTGACTTTATTAAATAAATTTGGTATAATATTATAAACCTAAGAAAGGCTATGTTTTGGTAAAACAAAAAAAGAAAAATTTAATACTTTATATTTTAATAGGCGCCTGGTTATTCTTTTCAGGAGCTTTGTTGTATATATTTTGGCCAATTATTTACCCAGAAATTGCTTACTTTTTAAGACCTGGTAATAACCAAGAAGCTCCTCGGGTAGAAAAAGAGGATGTTGGCGGAGTTTTAAAATATAATGTTCCCAACAAGGTGGTTATTCCTAAAATAAATGTGGATGTGCCTTTGGTTTTAGCTCCAGGTTATGAAGATAAAGACATTCTTAAAGCTCTTGAGTCTGGCATTGCTCATTATCCTAATACCGCTCTACCGGGTGAGGTTGGTAATGTTTTTGTAACCGGTCATAGTTCTAATTATCCTTGGGCTCAAGGTGCTTACAATTATGCTTTCTCGCTTTTAAATAAACTTGATAATGGTGATATGGTTTATGTTTATTATCAGGGCGAAAAATATACATATAAAGTTTTTGAGGTAAAAATTGTTTCTCCTAGCGATACCAGTGTTTTGTCAAAAACCAATAATTCAATAATTTCTTTAATGACTTGTGATCCTCCAGGTACAACTTGGAAAAGAAGAATTGTTAAAGCCGAACAGATAGAACCTGACCCTAAAAATAATAAAGTAATAGATTTCGAACTAATACTGCCAGAAAATTTAGTAGGGAATTAAGCCAGTTTCTTCGCCAATAGATAAAAGATAAATATTTATTAGCTCTTTTTCTTGTTTAGCAAAAATTAAATTACGCCCATATTTGTCAGTTTTGAAGCGATCATTTAATCTGGCTTGATCTGTTAGGGTTACTGTGTAACTGCCTGAAATATCAGAGAAATAAATTTTATTTCCATTCTGATAAGTTAAATTTGAGTAATCATAAAACCAGCCAAAACCAGTAATGGGCTTAGAGAATCTATTAATTGTAAAATTTTCTCTAAAAAAAGGATTGTCTGATTTAGCAACATAGACCCTTAATTCATTGTCTGATTTATAAAGTAATTTACGCTCGTCTTTAGTCCACTGAGCTTCATTAGCTTTGGGGTGTATTTTTTTAGTTGAATTATTATCTAAAAAATAAAGTTCGCCATTTTCTTGAATAAAAACTTGGTAATCTTTTTTTGAAGGAATAATTTTTAAAACAGGCTCATCCAGCTCAAGTAGTTTATTGTTGTTTTTAAAATCAAAACCAGTTTTATTTATCAGGTAATTTTTTTCTGTTTTCTCTGTATAAAAAACTGCATTATCTTCTTGGGCAAAAGTGGTAACCTTGTCTTTTAGAATTTCTGGCTGATTTTGCGATAATTTGTATACGGTGTTATCGATTAAAGCTATTATTTGTTGATTATTTTCTCTTGAAAGCTCTGCTTTTTTTAGAAGACCAGCTGGCTTTTTTATCTTTAGTTGAGTTTTATTATTTAAAATATAAAAGTCGAAGTTATCATTATTTTCCGAACTAATTAAAAATTTGTCTTCTCTTTGATCCCACTGTATTAAGCTAATTTTATTGTCTAGACCGCTAAAAATTTTCTGTTGGTTATTATTTTGAAGATTTACCAGCCAAATATTATTTTCTAAGTCCAGATAAATAAGTTTATTGCCCTGATGAGAGACAAGATAGTCTTTTATGCCTCCTTGAGTTATTTGAGTTCCTTCTTTTTTTTCTTTGATTAGAAAAATGTAATCTTCCCTGGTAACAAAACCTTCTCTTATAACTACATTTTTAACAAAAGGGTGATAGCCTTCCTTGGAAATTTTTAAAAGATAACTTCCTGGCGGCATTGGCACATTAAAAGGTGTTTTTTTCTTTTTTTCAATATCATTCAAATAAATGTGGCTATTTCTGGGAATACTTTTTACATAAATAGAGCCGTATTTTTTAAAAGTATTATCAATAAAATCAAAATAATAGCCTCGAGAAATCAGTAGGGTGATTATTGAAATTGACAACAAGAGGATAAAAGAAAAAAGATACCAAATAACTCTTTTTTTAACTACCATGTAACTAATTATAACTTAAAAACTTTAACAAAAAAATAATTTTAAGCCTTGAAAAAATAAGCTCGATGTTTTATGATACCAACACTTGTTTAAGGAGATTTAATGGCTAAGTTTCAAGAAAAAAAAGAAGAAATTACCGAAAAATATATTATTAATGGTGGAACTCATTTATCTGGTAAGGTAAAAGTTTCGGGTTCTAAAAATGCGACCCTGCCCATAGTAGCTTCAACAGTTATGCATCCAGCTCGCTATCTATTAAGAAACATTCCGGAAATAAAAGATGTTTTCCATATGTTAGAGATAGTTGTTAAATTAGGCGGTAAGGTTGAGCAAGTTAAGCCCAATACTTATTTAATAGATACTAGGAAAATTAAATCTTATACGCCCAGTAAAAAACTTGTAAGAAATATTCGGGCTTCTATTTTATTTATTGGTTCTTTGCTGGCCAGATTTGGTAAGGCTAATATAGCTCAGCCAGGCGGTTGTTTTATTGGCTCTCGACCCCTAAACACTCATTTTAAAGCACTCAGGGATTTAGGTGTTAGAATAATTAATAAAGGCGATTATTATGCTATTTCTGTCAAAGATTTAACTAAAGAAAAGTCAATTATTTTAAGCGAGATGTCTGTTACTGCTACAGCAATTATTTTGATGTTGGCATCTTTGGGTAAAAAAATTGAAATTAGATTAGCAGCCGCTGAGCCTCATATTGAAGATTTATGTAAGTTTTTATCAAAAATGGGACTAAAATTAAAAGGTTGCGGAACTCATAACATCACTGTTTTTGGTCAACAAAAGCTAAAAAAATATATTGAGCATACTATTATCCCAGATCAAATTGAGGCTGGAACTTTTGCAATTGCGGCGGCTGTTTCTCGAGCAGAAGTTGAGATTTTGGATTTTGTAGCTGCTCATAATGATATTTTATTAGCCAAGTTTACTGAGATGGGTGTTAATTATGAAGTTAAGTCTAAGAATAGACTATTAGTTAAGCGCAGCACTTTATTGAAGGCCTGTGATATTAGAACAGATGTTTATCCTGGTTTTCCAACTGATCTTCAGGCGCCAATGGCTGTTTTGTTAACTCAAGCCCATGGTAACTCAGAAATTCATGAAACTATGTTTGAGGGTCGTCTAAATTATATTAAAGAACTTAAGAAAATGGGGGCAGATGTAATTGTTAGGGACCCTCATCATGCTATAGTATCTGGGCCAACACCGCTTTTTGGTACCACTATTACTTCTTTTGATTTGCGAGCCGGAGCCACTTTGATCATCGCGGCTTTAATAGCTGAAGGTCAATCAATTATTAGAGATATTCACTTAATAGACAGAGGCTATGAAAAAATAGATGAAAAGCTCACGAAATTAGGAGCTAATATTAAAAGAGTTGAAGTTTAATTATTTGGAGTAAATATGTTTGCTAAAAGAATTGGAATAGATCTTGGAACGGCTAATGTTTTAGTTTCTGTATCTAAGTACGGGATCATTATTAATGAACCCTCTGTGGTAGCTGTTTCTACTACAGACAATAAAGTAATGGCTGTTGGTAATGAGGCTAAGGAAATGATAGGTAAAACCCCAGACACTATTATTGCTTCGCGTCCACTAAAAGATGGGGTGATTGCTGATTATCGAATTACCGAAGCTATGATTAGATATTTTATAAATAAAGTTACTGGTTCTATTAGGTTATTTAGGCCAGAAGTCATGGTATCTGTACCAGCTGGAGTAACTTCAACTGAAAAAAGAGCTGTTATCGATGCTACTATGCAGGCAGGAGCAAAAGCTGCTTATATTATTAAAGAGCCATTAGCTGCTGCTATTGGAGCTGATATTCCTATTGCCAGTCCTTTGGGAAATATGATTGTAGATATCGGAGGTGGTACGACCGAAGTGGCGGTTATTTCTTTGGGTGGGATTGTAACAGACAATTCTGTTAGGGTTGGCGGTAATAAAATTGATCAAGCCATCAGAGAATATATCCGAAAAAAATACGGTTTAGCTATTGGTGATAAAACTGCTGAAGATATAAAAATAGATATCGGATCAGCTCTGCCACTTGATAGTCCGCCAGTTATGGAAATTAAAGGTCGTGACACCATAGCTGGTTTGCCGAGATTAATAAATATTAATGGTAATGAGGTTACCGAAGCTATCAAGGATGAGTTAGACCAAATTATTGCAGCTGTTAAAGCAGTTTTGGCTAAGACCCCGCCAGAGCTTTCCTCAGATGTGATAGATCAGGGAATTGTAATTTCTGGTGGTGGAGCTTTATTGAGTAATATTGATAAGTTATTAACTAAAGCAACTGGAGTGCCTTGTCATATAGCTGATAGTCCACTAAACTGCGTGGCTAAAGGTACTTATATTGCTTTGGAAAATTTAGATGATTACAGAAGGAGCTTAGCTTCTTAAATGAAAGTTGCGTTAATACATGATTTTCTAAATGTTTTAGGTGGGGCTGAGCGAGTTTTAGAAAGTCTATCGAAAATTTATCCAGAGGCTCCAATCTATACTTTATTTGTTAACAGAAAAAATATTGGAGATTTTTTATCAGATAAAAAAATAATTACCTCTTCTTTACAAAAAAAAGCTGAATTTTTAGGTTTTAGGAATAAATATCTTTTACCTTTTTTAGCTAAGGCAGTTGAAGAGTTTGATTTTAAAGATTATGATGTGGTTATTTCTTCTCAATCAGCTTGGACTAAAGGCATTATTACTAAACCAGAAACAATCCATATTTCTTATTGTCATACACCAACCAGGTTTTTATGGACAGAGAGTTCTAACTACCTAAACCAGCATCAATTAGACCCAATTCGTCGTTATTTTGTTAAAAAAATGCTTTATAGGGCTAGAATTTGGGATATGTTAGCTTCTGATAGGGTAGATTATTATTTGGCTAATTCTAAAACTACTCAAAAAAGGATTAAAAAATATTATAGACAAGATTCCAAGGTTATATATCCACCTGTAAATATTGAAAAATTTCCCCCTAGTTTAAATAAAAAAGATTATTTTTTAATAGTTTCCAGACTTTCGCCTTATAAACAAATTGATTTAGCTGTTAAAGCATTTAATCAACTTAGTTTGCCGTTGGTAATAGTTGGAGAAGGTGAACAAAAAGGAGAACTCCAACAAATGGCCAAATCTAATATCAAAATTATGGGCTATTTATCTGATAAGGAAATGGTAAAATATTATCAAGAGGCCAGAGCTTTAATTTTTCCAACTTTTGATGAAGATTTTGGTTTAACTCCGGTTGAGGCTCAATCTTGCGGAACTGGGGTAATTGCGGCTGGTCGTGGAGGATCAACTGAAACAATTATAGAAGGTAAAACTGGAGAATTTTTTAGAAAAGTTACACCTAAGTCATTAATAAAAGCTGTTAAAAGATTTATAAATAATGAAAAAAAATATAAACCAGAAGAAATTATAGCTCAAGCAG
>CAZGIU010000030.1:0-6073 GCA_964526535.1 uncultured Candidatus Saccharibacteria bacterium
GGGAAACAATTAGGTGTTTTATCCAAAGAAGAAGCCTTGGAATTATCACAACAAGAAGATCTAGATCTTGTTGAAATTTCGCCGAAAGCCACCCCCCCAGTTGTTAAGATAATGGATTTTGGTAAATTTAAATATGAACAAGCTAAATCTGAGCGTAAAAGTAAACAGAAGATTAAAAAAAATGAGCTAAAAGAAATACGTTTCGGTCTTAAAATTTCTAGCCATGATTTAGAAACTAAAGCTAAAAGAGCTGAAAAATTTCTTACCTCTGGACATAAAGTAAATCTTATGCTAAGATTCAAGGGTCGAGAAATTACCCATAAGGAACTTGGCCTAGAAGTAATAAACAGGGTCATTGCCCGTTTAGATGATTTTGGTAAACCTGAAGGTCAAATTCAATCCCAAGGTATGATAATTAATATAACTTTAGCACCAAAGTAATTATGCCAAAAGTAAAAACCCACAAAGGTACTCAAAAAAGAATTAAAATCACAAAAACTGGAAAGCTTAAAAAACGAAGAGCTTTCCGTAGTCATTTGCTTGAGAAAAAAACAACCAGAAGAAAAGCTAATTATTCTAAAGAGTTTGATGTTTCTTCGGCCGATGAAAAGAAAGTAAAAAAATTATTGCCTTATAATTAGGAGAGGAACTTGTTATGACTAGAGTCAAAAGAGGTAAAACTACCAAACAAAAACATAAAAAAATAATAAAAAAAACCAAGGGCATGCAAGGCAAAAGAAGAGCTTCCATTAAAAAAGCTAAAGAGGCTGTTATGAAAGCTCAGTCATATGCTTATAGGGATAGAAGAACCAAGAAAAGAACTACTCGTTCACTTTGGATTACAAGACTTAATAATGCCTTGTCTGAGAAAGGTATTAAATATTCAGTATTTATTGATGTTTTGAATAAAAAGAAAATCGAGATTGATAGAAAAGTTTTATCGGAAATGGCAGTAAAAGAACCAGAAGCCTTTGATTTATTTGTAAAAAAGTTATTGCCTAAATAAATATTCCAAAATTTAAAAGAATAGCTATTAACAGGTCTTTTTTATTTTAGAGAGCTATTTAATAAATAAATATCTATCTTTATCTAGGTAACCACTAAAGAATAATTTATCAGAAGCAAGATTAGTTATTATTTTCTTTGGGGCAAAGCCAGCTCTACTTTCAATAGAAGTTTCTAAATAAGAATCTAATGTCCCTGGCTGTTTTTGGACGTTAAGATGGTAACCCTCATTTATTTTAAAAGGTAATTCATAATTAATAGTTATTTGTTTTGTTTGTTTTGGCGAGACAGAAAACCAGCCGCCATAAACAGTTCTTTTGTTTTCAGATAATATATCTACTGTTTTGTTAAAGCCAGAAGCTTTGATGAATTTCGAACCCTCAGGCACATAGACTTTTATATAATTATTATTATCACCAATCAACCACATATCTTTTTTGGCCCAAGGATCATAATATTTAAATTTATAGTCAGAAGTATGATTCCTGGTTATTGTTATTTCTTTTTCGATAGCGCCATCTTGTCTTATAATAATTCTTTGCTTTATTAGTTCTTCTATCTGTAAACTTGATTTACCTCCTCCAAAATTATTATTAACAATCATTAAGTAATCCTTATTCTTTTCAGGTGAGGTCATTTTGCCACTCCAGTTAAAATCCTCAGAAACTTTTTGGATTTTTTCATTTTCAAAATAAAGCATAATATGTTTTTGATCTAGATTTTTAACAGTCGATAAAGCTAGACCGGAAATTTCTTCTTTTGTTAAATCTTCCATTTTTTTGAATAGAAAATCGCCAACTTTACTTAAAATTGTTTTAGGGTTTTGATTGTTTTGTTTGTCCTGTCCTGCTTCAACCTCAAGGGAAAGTGTTTCTAAGGTATTGCGACCGTTTAAAGTTAAATTATATTCAGGCAATGGCACAGGGCCTAAAATTTCTATAACATTATCAAAAAAACTAGTGGTTAAAGCAAAAACTCCCTTTATATCTTCTGGGTATTTATCTTTATTAGAAAAAATTCTTTGAGTTTGATAAAAGGATAATGCGGTTTTGGCTGATTCCTCGAAATCAGGATTTAGATTTGAATCTCTGAAAGACCAATTCCCAGTTGAGCCAGGATCCATAGGATAAGGAACTTTTATATAAGGAGTTTTACCTTCCTGAATAGCTTTTCGGTAAGGATTGTCTAGTCTATAAACATCTTCAATAAAAAAATTCTTTATTTCGCCTTTATCTAGGGTTAAAATTCCAAAGCTGCCAATAAAGCCACCCGATCCTCTTAATTCGTTATTATTTTCAAATAAAAGCAAGTAATTGCTGCTATTATAGAAACCTAGCATTTCGGGTAGATTTTTTATCAATCCTTTGGTTTGAGGCAAATAATTTTTTAGACTGGGTAGTAGCTCTTTTAAAGCGCTTATCTTTAAGTTCTGATTTGTTGAAAATACCCGAGTATCAACTTTAAATAAAGATTTTTCAATTTCGTTAAATCCATTTTCTATTTCTTTAAAATTATCATCAACCATTTCTTGGTATTGTTCTTTTGGTAAATTTCTATTTTCGGAAATAGTAGTAGCTAAGAAACCTATCTCTATTATTTCATTTTCTATTTTCAATAATTCATTGGCAGTTTTCTGATATTTAGGTATAAAAGGAACTAAACTCACAGAAGCTGTTATGGGTTTAATTTTGCCAAGCTCTTTTTTTGCTCGGTTTAAATCTTGTCTAGATTTTTCAAAATAATTTTTAGCATTTTCAGTGTCCATTTTAGCCAAACTAGCAAAGCCATTAGTTATGTTCTCTAGACCTGATTCCGCATGTTCAATAAAGACATCCTTTGTTTTAAATATTTGATTTATTAAGGCTCCGGATATTAATAAAAGAAACAAGCTTAAGGATATAACTGAGATTATCAATAAATTGAGGATTATTTTATTAAGGCTATGAATTTTACCGTGCAAAGTTAGGGCTTCATAAATTTCAGTTTTAATAACAGAAAGGGAATCAAGGCTTTTGACCTGACTTTGTTTAGCTTTTTCTTTACCAGTCTTAATAATTTTTTTAAGATCTGTTATTTTTAAATTTTTCATAATTAGTTTCAATAAATTCTAAGATAGATTTTTTAAATATCTTTTCTTCAAAATTTTTAGCATGACTTCTTATTTCCTGAAAATTAAACTTTGTTTCTTCAAACCTTGCTATCGCTTTTGATAGCGAAGCTACGGACTGCTGCTTAAATAATATCCCAGTTTTTTTCTCTATAACTGTTTCTGTGGCGCCACCTTTATTATAAGCGATAACTGGTCTGCCTGCAGACATGGCTTCTATGGGCACAATACCAAAATCTTCTTCTGCTGGAAAGATAAATGCTCTGCATTGCGAATAAAACTTTCTTAATTTTTCATCAGAAACCCTACCTAGTATTTCTATATTATTTCTGGCTAATTTTCGAAATTCTTTTTCTTTTGGACCGGTGCCGATAACCTTAAGGGGTTTGCCAAGCTTGTTAAATGTTTTGATAACGAGGTCAATTTTTTTATAGGGGATTAGCCTGGATACAACCAAGTAATAATTTTCTATTTCTTGGCTAGGTTTAAAAAAATCAGTATTGACCGGAGGATAAATTACTTCAGCTTCTTTTTTATAATATTTCTTTATTCTTTTTTGGGTGTTTTTTGAATTAGCTATCCACAAATCAATTCTTTCTGCGGCTAATCTATCCCATATCCTAAGCTTATGAGCTAAAGAAGGCATTTGCCATTTAACAATTGGATTTAATATTCCAAATTGCATCTGCTCTAAATACTCAAAATAATGACTCCATAAATATCTGGTTGGAGTGTGGCAGTAAGCTATGTGAAGAGTCTCTGGTTTAGTTATAATGGCTTTACTAGAAGCATGATTGCTGTTTATCACGATGTCATAGTTAGATAGGTCTAATTCTTCAAAAGCTTTTCCCATTTTAGTAAATAAAAGTTGATGTGGGACAAAAGAATATTTTTGCAAAGATGTTGTATGAATTATTCTTTTTTTAAAAATATCAGGAAATTTTTCTGGTTTATATATAGAAGTATAGATAGGCGCCTGTGGAAAAACTTCCATTAAAGATTTCAGTACTTGTTCGGCTCCAGCATAATTTGTTAACCAGTCGTGGACAATAGCTATTTTAGGTTTTTTAGTAAGCACCATTTTTTTTGAAAAAAACAGAAAAAGTTTTAAAAATTATTTTAAGATCCAAGAAAATCGACCAATTTTCTATATAGTAAATATCTAACTTTGATCTTTCCTGATAGCTCAGGTCGTTACGACCGCTTATTTGCCAAAGCCCTGTAAGGCCTGGCTTAACTATCATTCTTTGATATATTGAATGACCATATTTTTCTACCTCTTCTTTTACTATAGGTCTGGGGCCGACTAAACTCATTTGTCCCTTAAAAATGTTAATAAATTGAGGCAATTCATCTAAGCTTGTTTTTCTTAAAAATTTTCCTATGCTGGTTATTCGAGGATCGTTTTTTATTTTAAATTCTTTTTCAAATTCTGCTTTTTTATCAGGATTACTTTTTAGTAGTTCTTTAAGTTTTTCATCTGCATCTATTACCATTGATCTAAATTTATAGATTTCTATTATTTGTCCATTTCGACCAATTCTTTTTTGTTTGTATATAATTGGACCCCGGTCTGTTAACTTTATTATCAAAGATACTACAATCATAATTGGTGAAAATAAAATAAGACCAACAGTTGAGCCCAAAAGGTCTAATAATCTTTTAATGATTCTGCCCCAGCCTTCAAGAGGAGTTCTGATAATTTCTATAATTGGGGTGTTGCCCATTACAGAAATTTGGCTATTTGAGGCATAAACATCATATAAACTCGGAGACAACTTAAATTCAGTTTTATATTTATCGCTTAAGTTTATCATTTCTATAATATTATTTTTTTCCAGTTTTGAGTTAGCCAGAATTATTTCATCAATTTTTTTGGTTTTTAGTATCTCCTCAAGGCTTGTTATTGTGCCAATAACTTTAATTCCAGCAATATCTTTTTCTTTGCCAGTTTCAGTTAAAACGCCGTGTATTTGGTAACCAAAATTTTTATTACTCTTTATTTCCTTGATAATATTTTGAGCATTTTTGTTGTTGCCCAGAATTAGTGTATTTTGGGTTCCTATATTAAACTTATAAAGATATCTTTGAAAATATTTAATTAGCTGCCTTAGTCCAAAAACAAACAATAAAGATAATAGCCAACCATAAATGGGTATCGATTTAGCGGGGAAAATATGTTTCTCTTGGGTAAAATCCGCCACAATAATTAACATGGCGCTAGCAGAAACAGCCACAAAAAGTCTTCTAAGTTGGTAGGGCTTTCCTGATGGCATTTTAAGATCATATAAGCCGTTTAAGGCAAAAATTAAGATTCCTAAGGTTGCAGTAATTAAAATCAGTTTTAAATAAGAATAAAAATCAACAGTGTCTGCTATCGGTCTTAAATAAAACCTTGTTCTGATTAAATAAGCTAGGCCGAAGGAAAGCACTATGGCTGAAAAATCAGAAAAAAGGGTAACTAAGCTAAAAAATAATCTTGATTTTTTCATAACAATATATTAATTCTAACTTAATTTACGGTTAATTACAAAAGAAAACCCCCTGGAAGTCCAGGGGGTTAGGCAGATCTATAAGCCGAGTTCTGTATCCGCCAAAAGCGAATCGCAATCATCTATCTTGGCTTGGTGTTGCCACCAAGCTCTAGCGATTGGGCCTAAAATATCATGTCAAGATAACAGTTTTCCAAGAGGACGCTTAAATGCCTTTAGGGCACTTAATGCTTCAAGGAGATATTTTAAGTCCACCAATCTTGCACCGAATGGGGTTTACCATTCCGAAATGTTGCCATAACGGAAAGAGGAGTCTTATTGCCTCACTTTTCACCCTTACCTTTGCAGGCGGTATAGTTTCTGTGGCACTTTCCCTCGTCTTGTTACGACGGGTTGTTGTTAGCAACCATTCTTCTTTGTGGTGCTCGGACTTTCCTCTCTATAAAAGAGCGATTGCGCAATCTGCCTA
>CAZGIU010000031.1:0-1392 GCA_964526535.1 uncultured Candidatus Saccharibacteria bacterium
TTTGTTTTGTCTTTTGGTCTTTTGATATGGGGGCTTTATCTTTTAGAATTTAGTTGGGTGGCAGCAATATTATTTTTCGTATTCTTCTCAACTGTTAGCTTTTTTGCTTACAGAATTTCCAGTGTTGCTCGAGAACTTAAAATGGTTTCTGACAAAGGTAGCTTTAAAGACGTAGTTATAGATTTCTTTTCTTTACCGTTTATCAAACTTGGTCAGTTTCTGTCTTCTAGTTTTTCACAGCTAAATATTTTTCTTTTCTTTTTAGACTTTGTAATTGAAACACCATTTAAAACCATTCTAAAATTTTTAGATGAATGGGTTTCTTATGCCAAAGAAAAGAAAGACGATATTTTAAATAACTAATGAGTGTTTTTTTAAATTTAAATGGACTTTTTTTAATTAATAAACCGCCAGAGAAAAGTTCTTTCTATTATGTTAAACAGTTAAAAAGAAAGTTTAATTTAAAAAAAGTTGGACATGCCGGAACTTTAGATCCTCAGGCCGAAGGTTTATTGGTAATTTTAGTTGGTAATTTTACTAAGAAATTCGATTACTTCCGCAAATTAAAAAAAGAATATTTAGCTAAAATTGTTTTTGGCTTAACCACCGATACTTATGATAAAGAAGGCAAGGTGATCGGAGAATACAAGGGCAAGATAAGGTTAACTAAGAACAAGTTATCAGAAAATCTTAAATCTTTTTTGGGCGAAATAAACCAGATTCCGCCTCAATTTTCAGCTGTCAAAATTAAAGGTCAACCAGCTTATAAAAGAGCTCGGGCTGGTCAGTCTTTTGAAATTAAGCCCAAAAAAGTTATTATTTATCAGTTGAAAATTATTAGTCTAAAAGATAAAGAAGCTCTAATAAAAATTATCTGCTCCTCAGGAACTTATATTAGATCTTTAGCTTATGATCTCGGTCAAAAAATTGGGACTGGAGCTTATTTAGCTGACCTTAAAAGACTAAGTATTGGTCAATTTAATTTATCAGAATCTAAGGACTTGAAAGAAATAGAAATTTCAGACTTGATAGGGGAGATAAAAACTCATTGATTTACTGATTTTTTAAGTTATACTCTTAAAAGTTAAACAAAATTTTTATGAAAGATACAATCGCAATTATATTAGCAGCTGGCAAGGGAACTAGGTTAAATAATGGTAATCCTTCTGAGTTGCCAAAAGTTCTTCATAAGGTTAATCATAAACCTCTGATTGCCTATTGTTTGGACTCTTTAAAAAAAGCTGATCTTAATGATGTGGTTGTAGTAGTGGGCTATAAGGGCGATTTAGTAAAAGAAGCGGTTGGTCCTAGTGTTAAATATGCTTATCAAGATAAGCAATTGGGTACTTCTCATGCAGTTTACAAAGCTAAAGAGCTTTTGAAAGATAAAGC
>CAZGIU010000031.1:1492-5858 GCA_964526535.1 uncultured Candidatus Saccharibacteria bacterium
CTTTATTGTTTTGATAATCAGTGGCTTTGGGAGAATATCGTTGATGTAGAGTTAAGTCCTCATGGTGAGTATTATATTACTGATTTAATTGGTATGGCTGTTTCAGAAAAAGAGAAAGTGGTAGCTTATAAGATAGAAGACAATCGTGAAGCTATTGGTATTAATACCCCCGAACACTTAAAACACGCTAATGAAATTATTGATGAGATAGCATGAAAGTTTATAAAGACAGAGGTTATATTCTTAGGCGGAAGAATTTTTCGGAAAACGACACTCTGGTAGTCGTTTTTTCAAAAAATTACGGAAAGCTTCAATTATTAGCTAAGGGTTCACGTAAATTTAAAAGCAAATTTTTAGGACATTTAGAACCCTTTTCGCTAATAAAATTTGAAGCAGCTAGTGGAAAGTCTTTCGATATTTTAACCTCAGTTGAAATCGAAGAATCTTACTTGAGATTAAAAAGCGATTTAGTTAATTTACCATCTTTATCTTATCTATTTGAAGTTACGGAATTATTAACCTCGGATCATCAAAAGAATGAATCAATATTTAACTTAATGGAAATTGTTTTAAATTCTCCTTGTTGGCAAAATAATCAAGACGAGCTTTTAGCTTTTTATCTATTTAATCTTTTGGGCTTGTCTGGTTTCTTGCCAGAAATTGATGTTTGTTCTAAATGTCATAGCATGGGTAGCTTTAATCATTTTAGTTTTTATTGGGGTGGTTTGATTTGCCAAAATTGTAGTACTGCTTCAGAATATAAAAAAGTAGATATTGAACTTTTAAATAATCTCCGAAAGATTAAACAAGAAAGCTTAAAAATTATTGACAAAGGCTGTTACTTAGAATCAGTAATTAAAACTGGTCAGAAAGAGAAAAAGCAAATTAGGAAATTATTAAATGATTTTATAAGTTATATCAATGAAAAGAAGCTAAAATCATCAAAGTATTTAGATTATGAAAAAAATAAAAAACACTGAATTTTATCAATTAGTATCAAAAAATTATTTCTGGCTAAAAATAATATTACTTGTTTTTTCGATTTCTTTTTTGCTTGGCTTAATGATTTTTTTTCTACCTCAATTTAACTTCATAGGTTCTATTATAAATGATAGTCTTAAGCAGCTTTCGGAGTTGGCACTAAAAGCCAAGAATTTAAATTTTTTTGGTAAATTTTGGCTTATTTTTGAAAACAATTTAATAGTTGTTTTAATAATGATGTTGGGCGGAATTTTTTTTGGTTTTTTGCCAATTTTAACAGTATTGCTTAACGGTTTGCTCTTGGGTTTTGTTTTATCAGCCGTTTTTTCTGCCGGTTTTGATAATTTTGAGCTTTTAGTTTTAATACTAACTTTATTACCTCATGCTATTGTCGAGCTTTTTACTATCTGTTTGGCAGCTTCTTTTGGCTTAAGAATAGGAGTGGAATATCTTAATCCAAAAATAGAAAAAAATCGCTTCAATGTTTTTAAGTCTGCTTTTAAAGATTCTTTTAAAGCTTTTCCATATATAGTGATTTTGTTAGCAGCAGCTGCTTTAATAGAGGTTTTTGATATTATGATAGGAGAGTTATTAATAGGATGAAAAACAAGAAAAATATTTATGCAACTTTATCTTGGCAATTAACAGATTATCAACAGAATAACTTTGAAATTCCCGATAGGATAAAAAAATATCCTCAAAAAACTGAAGGTGAGATGATGTCGGCTGAAGAAATTGAGTTTTGGCTGGCTGATTCTATAAAAACTTTACAAATACTTAAAGAAGAAGACGTTTCGGTTTTTCAAAAGATTCATCAAGGTTTTTTGATGGATTTGGAATACCTTTTAAATTTGGGTAAAATAGAAGAAGATGTTTTGGATTTATTAATTGAAGAGAAAAGTTTTGATTTTAATAAGGAGGAGAATGAAAACTAAAACTAGTCTAGAAGATATAATAGCGCTGGCCAAACGTCGAGGTTTTATTTTTCAAAATTCTTCAATTTATGGTGGTTTGGCTAATTCATACGATTTTGGTCCTTTAGGGGTTGAGCTAAAAAATAATATCAAAAATGCTTGGTGGAAAATGTTTGTTCATAATCGAGAAGATATTATTGGACTGGATGGCAACATTATTATGAGTCCTAAAGTTTGGGATGCTTCAGGTCATACTAAGGAATTTAAAGATCCATTAGTTGAATGTAAGAAATGTCATCATCGTTTTAGACCAGACAAAATAAAAGATGCTTCTAAATGCCCAGATTGTGGCGGATCTTTTACTAAAGAGAAATTTTTTTCTGGTATGTTTAAAACAGTAATAGGACCAGTTGAAGAAGAGGGTTTAATAACTTATCTTAGACCAGAAACTGCCCAAGCAATTTTTATTAATTTTAAAAACGTTTTAGATTCTAGTACTAAAAAAATTCCTTTTGGTATTGCTCAAATTGGTAAGGCTTTCAGAAATGAAATAACTACTGGTCCATATATTTTTAGAACATATGAATTTGAACAAATGGAGATAGAATATTTTATTTCACCCCAAGAAAATTGGGAGAAGATTTTTGATAAATTTTTAGATCAGATGCATAAGTATGGAGAAAAAATTGGACTTGATAAGAAAAAATATTATGATCATCTTATTCCTCAAAAAGAACGGGCACATTATTCCAAGAAAACAATTGATATAGAATACGACTGGCCATTTGGTCGCGATGAGTTGTGGGGGCTGGCTTATAGAACAGACTATGATTTAAAAAAACACTTAGAGGTTTCTGGTCAGGACTTGGAATATCTTGATCCAAGAACTAATCAAAAATATATTCCTCATGTTATTGAGCCATCTCTTGGAGTTGACCGAACAGTTTTAGCAGTTTTATTGGATAGTTATTTTGAAGAAAAGCTGAAAAATGGGGAAAGCAGGGTTGTTATGAGGTTTAAAAAAGAAATAGCTCCTTATAAGGTAGCCATTTTCCCTCTTTTGAAAAACAAATCATTGTTAGTTAAGAAAGCTAAGGAATTATTTAAAAATCTCAAAGAAGATTTTATTTGTGATTTTGATGATAATGGTAATATTGGTAAGCGTTATCGAAGGCAAGACGAAATAGGAACCCCATTTTGTGTAACTGTGGATTTTGATTCATTAGAAAAAAATGATGTAACAGTTAGAGATAGAGATTCAATGAACCAGGAGAGAGTTGAAATCGATAGACTTAAAGATTATTTAGATAGAAAATTAAAATAGGAAGTGGAAAAGTAGTAAAGAAATTAGAAAAAATAGATTCTATCTGTGGATAATTAAGTAACCATAATTATTCACAGGCAAAAAATAGCTCAAATGAGCTATTTTTATAATACTTGACGTTGGTGCTATAGGGTATTGACAGCAATCCAGGTGGGGAAATATAATATATTTGTGGATAAAAGTGGGGATAAGTGGTGAGTTATCCACTCCCACTATCCTAAAAAAGGAATTTTAAATGTTTATAGGTGAGTATCAACATTCAGTAGATGAAAAAGGTCGAGTAGCTGTACCGGCTAAATTTCGTAATGATTTAAACAAAGGGGCAGTGGTAACCAAAGGATTAGATGCCTGTTTGGTTTTATATACTAAAAAAGACTGGCAGGAATTAGCCAAAAAGGTTTCTCGGTTACCAATTTCTCAAAGAGACGCTAGGGCTTTTGCTCGTTTTACTTTAGGTGCTGCTATGGAAGTTGAGATAGATAAGCAGGGCCGTATTAATTTACCAAATTACCTTAAAGAATATGCAGGAATTAAAAAACAAGCCATAGTTGCCGGTTTATACAATAGGGTTGAAATCTGGGACGAGAAGAAATGGGTTGAGTATAAAGCTGGCGCTGAAAAAGATTCGGCTGACATTGCAGAAAAGCTTGGTGATTTGGGGGTTTAATTTAAAAATCGGGTCGGTAGCCTGAGCAAAAAACCATTTGTTCACCTCCTTTGCATCTAAGTGCAACAAAAACAAAAACAAAAATAGACTACCGGCCACAAATTTATCATCATGCAGTTTGAACATAAAAGCGTACTTTTACAAGAAGTTATTAAAAACCTCAGGCCAATTTCTGGCAAGGTAATTGATGCTACTTTGGGGGGTGGCGGTCATTCAGAAGAAATTCTAGAAAATTCTAGAGCTTTTCTGGTCGGTATTGACCAGGACGGGGAAGCTCTAAATTTAGCTAAGAAAAGACTATCTCGCTTTAAAAAAAGAACTATTTTTATTCAAGACAATTTTGGTAATCTGGATAAAATTAGTAGAAAACTTGACTTAGTTGGTAAAGTATCGGTTGTGTTAATGGATTTAGGAGTATCTTCTTTTCAGTTTGATCAGCCAGAACGTGGTTTTTCGATTAAAAAATCAGGGCCGCTGGAT
>CAZGIU010000032.1:0-4564 GCA_964526535.1 uncultured Candidatus Saccharibacteria bacterium
GGCATTATCGGTGCTTATAGTCTTTCAGGTTCATCAGTAGTTGAAGATATTTTTTGGGGACTTAAGGATCTTGAGCATCGTGGACAGGAAGGCTGTGGCCTGGCTTGTTCGGTTTTAGGAGAGATTATCGTTAAAAGATCGTTTGGATCTGTTGATAATCTCCACTCTCAGATTGAAGGATTGATAAGTCCCATAGCCATTGGACATACCCGTTATTCTACTACTGGTTCTTCGTCAGCTTTTGAAAACCTTCAGCCAATTGTGCCTCAGCATCATCGTTCAGCCTTAGCTCATAATGGCAACTTAGTGAACTCCCTAGCCCTTAAAGAAATGCTTGAGTTGGAATATCCCCAATTTTTTGGTTATGGTAGTTCGGATTCTGGGCTAATTGCAGCTTATCTTCATCATGAAGGCGAAGGCATTCAAGACAGAATCAGAACTGCCCTTAAGCATAATCATTTTCTGGGTGCTTTCTCAATTGTAATTGCTACCAGAACCAAACTAATTACTGTTAGAGATCCTTGGGGAATTAGACCTTTATCTTTAGCAAGAACTTCAGATAAGTTTTTTGTAGCTTCTGAAACTTGTGCTTTTCGGGAATCAGGAGCCCAGATAATAGATGATGTATCACCAGGTGAAATGATCACTTTTCAAGATGGACACTTTTTCAGAGAACAATTGGTCAAGCCTCGGAAACTAGCTTTCTGTATTTTTGAGGCAATTTATTTTGCCAGACCAGATTCTTACTTTGATCGTTTTCAGGTTGAAAGTCTCAGATATAGATTGGGTCAAGAAGCAGCTTCTGTGTTTCTCAAAGATCATTCTCATTCAAGTATTGATGTAATTGCTGCTGTGCCAGATTCTGGGACTGCCGCAGCCTTAGGTTTTGCCAAAGCTTTGGATCTTAGTAATCTTTTCGGAAGAATCTTCCTCAAAGTTAGGGGTCAGCGGACTTTTATTAGTCCAGATGCAACCCTAAGAAGAAGGGGAGTAACTGAAAAACTGGCTCCAATTGTTGAGAACATCAATGGTAAAAGAATTGCCTTGGTCGATGATTCAATTGTCAGAGGTAACACCTCTCAAGCCATTGTTTCAATTTTAAGAGAAGCTGGAGCTTCACAGGTTCATTTAGTTATACCATCGCCCCGCATTATTGCGCCCTGTTATTATGGTATTGATATGGTTACTAAAGATGAGCTTATTGCCAACAACATGTCCCCAGAAGAAGAAACCAGATTTTTGGGAGTTAATAGCCTGACTCATATTGATCTTCATGGCATGAAAAGGGCGATACCATTTTCTTCAAGCTGTTGTGATGCTTGTTTCTCGGATTGTTATCCGATTGAGATAGACACTCAGCTTCAAGCTAAAAACTGCCTAGAATAAACCAATAGGAGGCCAAGCAAATGTCGCAGCTAAAATCGCAGCCAGCTACCCAGCAATACTTTACAGTTAACGAAGCCGCCAATTATCTGAGAGTTTCTCGCTACGAAATATATTCCTATATGCGCTCTGGACAATTGCCATATTACACCCTTTCCGGAGGACAACAAAAAGCCACTAAACAACCTCGCCGCCGACTTAGGCGTCAAGACTTAGATGTTTTATTGTCAGGTCCTTTCAACTCAACACCTTGCTCAAATTCTTGAGCTTTTTTTATACTCTTTTGTTGTTATAATTAAACTATGGATAAGCCAATTATCTTATATGCAGAAGATGAAAAAACCCTTAGCGATCTTTATTTGGAAAGATTTAGTTTTGAAGATTGGCAAGTTTTTTTAGCTAAAACTGGTCAAGAGGCTGTTGAATTGGCCAAAGAAAAAAAGCCCAAAGTTATAATTTTAGATATTATGATGCCGGAAAAAGATGGTTTGGAGGTTCTGCGTGAACTTAAAGCTTTGCCTGAATTTGTCGAAACTAACATTATTATACTGTCTGTTTTACCTAATCAAGAAATAATAGATAAGTCTTTAGAAGCAGGAGCAACTGACTATTTAATAAAGTCTCAAATTACTCCAACAGATGTAATTGACAAGATAAAGAAATTTTTATAATTGACAAAAAAGTCAATTTCTGCTATAATATAGAGAGAGTCTAAAAATCTAACAAGGAGTAATGAAGTGAACCAAAAACTAATTCTATGGTTTTCAGAAGTTAATAAAGAAAGCATTCCAGAAGTTGGTGGCAAAGGCGCCAATTTAGGGGAAATGACTAACGCAGACCTGCCGGTTCCGGGAGGTTTTATTGTTACCTCAGAAGCTTATTATCTATTTTTAAAAGAAACTGGTCTTCAGGCAAAAATTAAAGAGATTTTAGAAGGTTTAAATACAGAAGATTCTAAAGACCTTCAAGATAGAGCCAAAAAAGTTCAAGAGTTGGTAGTTTCTGCCAAAATGCCGGAACAAATCGAACAAGAAATTAAAGAAAACTATCAAAAATTAGCCAAAGATCAAAAAATTTATGTAGCCGTAAGAAGTTCAGCTACGGCTGAAGACTTGCCAGATGCCTCTTTTGCTGGTCAGCAGGCTACTTTTTTAAATATCTCAGGTGAGGATAATTGTGTTAAGGCGGTTAAGGATTGCTGGGCTTCTTTGTTTGAGGCCAGAGCTATTTATTATCGAGTTGAAAAAGGCTTTGATCACTTTAAGGTTGGAATTGCCGTGCCAGTTCAAATAATGGTGCAATCAAAAAAATCAGGCATTATGTTTACCATTGATCCGGTTACTAATGATACCTCAAAATTAATAATTGAGGCTGGTATTGGCTTAGGTGAAGCAGTAGTTTTAGGTGCCATTACTCCAGATCGTTACGTAATTGATAAAAAAACTATGCAAATTGTTGACAAAGAAATAAACAAACAAGAGCTTAAGATAGATCGAGATGGTGAAGAAACTAAAGAAATGCCACTTTCAGAAGAAGAAAAAACTAAACAAAAGCTTACAGAAGACGAAATAATGGAGTTAGCAAAATTAGGCGTTAAAATCGAAAATCATTATAAGCGGGCCATGGATACCGAATGGGCTATTGACGAAAAAGTCTATATGGTTCAAGCCAGGCCAGTAACAACTTTAAAGGAGGATAATATGTCAGCAGAGAACAATCAAGGAGTTGATATTGATAAAGCAGAAATAATTTTAAAAGGAGCAGCAGCTTCAGTTGGCATGGCTTCGGGTAAGGTAAACATTATTCATTCGCCTGAAGAAATAGATAAAATTAAAGAGGGCGATGTTTTGGTTACGGAAATGACCACCCCTGATTTTGTGCCAGCTATGAAGAGAGCTTCTGCTATTGTGACTGATCAAGGTGGCCGAACTTGTCATGCAGCTATTGTTTCTCGAGAATTAGGCATTCCTTGTGTGGTTGGCACTGGTACTGCCACAGAAACTTTATTAAATGTTGATAAAATAACAGTTGATGGCAAAAGAGGAATTGTCTATAAAGGTGAGGTTAAAATAGAAAAAGATGAAACACCTCAAGGCCAAGCTACTTACCAGGCAACTGAACCAGTAACAGCTACTAGGATTTATGTTAATCTGGGTGAGCCAGAATTAGCCGCCAGTATTGCTAAGAAAAATGTAGATGGCGTGGGGCTGTTGCGGGCTGAGTTTATTATTGCCGAACAAATTAAAGAGCATCCAAGGAAGATGATTAAAGAAGGTCGAAGTCAGGAATTTATTGATAAATTGGCCGAATCTTTGGAGGTTTTCGCCAGAGAATTTCATCCACGTCCTGTTGTTTATCGGGCAACTGATTTTAAAACTAATGAATATCGAAACTTGCCTGGCGGAGAAGAGTTTGAACCAGTTGAAGAAAATCCTATGATTGGTTACCGTGGTTGTTTTCGATATCTGAAAGAGCCAGAAGTTTTTAAACTTGAGTTAGAGGCTATCAAAAAAGTTAGAGAAAACTACAATAATCTTCATTTAATGATTCCTTTTGTTAGAAGAATTGATGAATTTAAAGAAGTTAAAAGACAGGTTGAAGAAGCTGGCTTAGTAAGGTCTAATGACTTTAAGCTTTGGATTATGGTTGAAGTGCCTTCAACAGTTTTCTTAATTGATAAATTCATTGAAGCCGGTCTTGATGGAATTTCCATCGGTTCTAATGATTTAACTCAATTGATTTTAGGCTTAGACAGAGACTCTTCAATTGTGGCAGAAGAATATGATGAAAGAAATGAAGCCGTTCAAATGGCCATTAAAAGGGTTATTCAAATTTGCCGTCTTCATGGAGTAACTGCATCAATTTGTGGACAAGCTCCTTCAGTTTATCCGGAAATTTCTGAGCGTTTGGTTGAATATGGGGTGACCTCAATCTCAGTTAATCCTGATATGATTGAACAAACCAGAAAACTAGTGGCTTCAGTTGAAAATAAGCTTATGCTTCGTCAGCTTTCAGAAGTGCGTCAGGAGCTCTCTGAGGTAGAAGAAAAATTAAATGAGAAAGAAAAGGAGTCAAGCGAAAATAATTTATAATGAATGAATTCTTTTATCTATTTTTTGCTCTTGTACCGGCAGTTTTATGGATAATTTACTTTTATAAATCTGATAAATCGGAGCCTGAG
>CAZGIU010000032.1:4664-5822 GCA_964526535.1 uncultured Candidatus Saccharibacteria bacterium
TATATTTTCTTAACTTTGGTCATGAAATTATTTTTGTCAGATCTGTTTTTACTCCACTTTTTCATGCTTCAGCCTCTGCTATTGCTGGTCATTATTTGGCTATGTATAAATTTAATAAAAAATATAGAAAACATTTAATTTATTCAATCATATTTTCTATTTTAATTCATTTTCTTTATAACTTCTTAGTTTATTTATCTAGTTTTGCCGATAATTTTTTATATGTTGTTTTGGCTGTTTTGCTGCTTTTACTATCAGCTAAATGGATGTTTGATAAATTAAAAGAAGAGGAAGAAAGAGACGAGAAATGCTGGTTTTGTGAATTACCTGAAAATAAAAATTAATTTGTTTAACAGCTTTATTGCTGATAAAATAAAAAGAAAAGAAACGAGGAATTTTTATTATGAAATGTCCAGATTGTCAGGGTGAAGTTATAGAAATAAGAGGTGGTTATTATTGCACTAATTGCGGTAATAAAGTTGATTTGGAGCAAATAAAACTTCAGCTCGAAACCAAAGTAGCTCAAGCTAAAGAAAAAGCCCAAGAACAATTAGGCAAGGTTGGTGATTCTACCAACAGATTTGCTTCAAAGTATGAAGATCTGCCTCAACCATCATCATCAGCTGAAAATCAATTTTCTGAAACTAATTCTACTCAAAGTGTTGAAAGCGAAAAGCCTCAAAATTTAGCCGCGGAACAGAAGGTTGCTCAAGCGGTTAATATTTCTAAGCAAAACACTCAAGAACAAATTACTTTACCGGTTAGTCAGGCAGTTAATCCTTTGTCTGCTTCCGAGAGTTTTAAAGAAAACCCCGAACAAGCCATAGTTAGTACTCCGATTAAAGACAATTTAATTAAGAATCAAGATCCTAAGCCAATGCCAGAAACTCCTCAACTTGAAGAGCAAATAGTAACTCAGACTTCAGAATCATCTGAACCAGAAGTTGTTGCTAATTCTTCTGGTGTAGCTAAAAATATGCCACTTGAGCCAGAGAATATTCCGGTAAATAATATCCCAAGTGTTGAGCCTGCTGTTTCTTCTGCATCTCAGGTTGATTCGCCCGAGCCTCCTGTTCCTGCTAGCGCAAATATCCCTCAGGTTAATTTATCTCAAGCTAAAGTTGAAATGTCGCTTAATCAAAAAAATCATCTTTTAGG
>CAZGIU010000033.1:0-5518 GCA_964526535.1 uncultured Candidatus Saccharibacteria bacterium
AGAGTTTAAAGCTTTTACAAATTTTCTGAAAAGAAAATATTTTAAAAATTAAAAGGTTATTAAAAAAAGAAAAATAATAATTTATAATCAAATGTCAGAATATTATAATCCTAAAAGAAGCAGAAATCTTTATAACTCAAAGCAAAAAGAACCTTTTAGATTGAGTCGTTCCAAAGTTGATCTATTTTTAGAGTGTCCTAAGTGCTTTTATTTAGATCGAAAGCTTGGAGTTGCTCGTCCGCCTGGCTTTCCTTTCGCTCTAAATTCGGCTGTTGATGCTTTATTAAAAAAGGAGTTTGATGTTCACAGAGCTAATGGCTCTAAGCACCCCTTAATGCATGTTTATAAAATCGATGCCGTACCACTTAAACACGAAAGCTTAGATATTTGGAGAGATTCATTGAGAGGTGGAGTTGAATTTTATCATAAAGGAACTAATTTAACTTTAACGGGTGGTTTAGATGATTTGTGGGTTAACTCTCAGGGTGAATATATTGTTGTTGATTATAAGGCAACTGCCAAGGAAAGCGAAGTTAATCTAGATGCGCCCTGGCAATTAGGTTATAAGCGACAAGTTGAATTTTATCAGTACTTACTTCGCCAGAACGGTTTTAAAGTTTCAGACACAGCTTATTTTGTTTATGCTAACGGACGTTCCGATAAAGAAGCTTTTGATGGCAAGTTAGAGTTTGACATTAAGGTTATTCCTTATAAAGGCAGTGATAGCTGGATAGAAAACACTATTAAAGAAATTAAGCAATGTCTGGATTCAGAGGAAATACCTCAAATGGGGCCAGGCTGTGATTATTGTCGTTATCGAGAAGTGGTTAATAAGGAGGTTTAAGTGAGAAAAATTTTATTAGCATCAGCTATCTTTTTAATTTTAGGTTTACCTTTTTTGGTTTCGGCTGCCCAAATAAAAACAGGTAGAGAGAATGTTAACATTCCTCAAGAGGAAATAATTGAAGATGATTTATATATTTTTACTGCTAATGCCAGGGTTGCAGGAACTATCAAAGGTGATGTTTTGATTTTTGGAGGGCAAGTTCAAGTAGTCGGTAAGGTTGAGGGCGATGTTTTGGTTTTAGCTGGTGAAGTTGATATTGACGGCGAGGTTTTAGATGACGTTAGAGTTTTGAGTGGTTCAGTAACTGTTGCTGGCAAAGTTTCAGACGATGTGGTCTTAGCCTCTGGCACTTTTGATCTTACTAGAAATGGGGTGGTAGCAGGTGATATTAAAGCTTTTGCAGGCAATATAACTATTTCTGGTCAGGCGAGTTCGGTCGAAGTCGAGGTGGGTAATTTATTGGTTTCGCCATCAACCAAAATAGAAAATACCTTAGTTTATACCTCAGATAAAGAAGCGTTAATTGAAAGCGGAGCCAATATTAAAGGTGGGGTGACTTTTAATAAAATCGAGAGTAAGAAAGATTTCTGGCATAAATTAGGTTTAACAACTGGTAAAATAAGTTACGCTTTAATGCTTTTAATTTTAAGTCTGATTTTGTTCTGGTTATTGCCCAATGCTAGTCGAAAAATTAGTGATAACTTTCAATCTGGTTTTGGTAAAAGTTTATTTTGGGGATTTCTCTTTTTGGTTATAGTACCAATTGCTGCTATTTTGGCTATAATAACTTTTTTAGGAATTCCTCTGGGTGTTTTAAGTTTAGTAATTTATGGAGTTGTGCTATTTTTAGCTCAAACCTCAGCTGTTTTTGGGATAGCTAAAATTCTTAAAAAAACAATTACTAAAAATGATAATAATATGCAAATAGCTTGGTTAGATGTGGTGATGGGTTTGATTATTTTCACACTTTTGGGAATAATTCCGGTTGTTGGACCAATTTTAGTATTATTGGCATTTTTGGCTGGCTTGGGTTCCTTGGTTAATTTTAACTACGAGTTTGTTAAAGACTTAAAATCTAAAAAGGTTCTTTAAATGGCTAAATTAGTTTTTGACATAGAGACAATTGGTGATGATTTTAATAGCCTAGATAAAAAAACTCAGGAAGTTTTAACCTATTGGATAAAAAAAACTGCTGATTCAGAAGAAGCTTATCGAGCTAGATTAGAGGATCTTAAAAATGAACTTGGTTTTTCGCCTTTAACAGGCCAGGTTGTAGCTATTGGTGTTTTGGATATTGAAAAAAATCAAGGAGTTGTTTATTACCAAGCCTCAGATTACAACAATAAAGATTTTGAAGAAAATGGCATTAAGTTTAAACAAATGTCAGAAGAAGAAATGCTTAAGCATTTCTGGCAAGGCGCTCTAAATTATGACGAGTTTATTACTTTTAATGGCAGGGGCTTTGACGTGCCATTTTTAATTGCTCGTTCTGCCAAGTATAAAATAAAACCTTCTAAAGACTTAATGTCTAATCGTTATCTTTCTTCTCAGAAGACTAAAAACAGTCACATTGATTTAATGGATCAACTTTCATTTTACGGTGCAGTTAGAAAGCCGGGTAATCTTCATTTATGGTGTCGACATTTTGGTATTAAAAGTCCTAAAAATGAAGGAGTAACTGGCGATGATGTATCTCTTCTATTTAAAGAAGGTAAATTCTTAGATATTGCTAGATATAATGTAAGGGATATTGTAGCTACTAAGGAACTTTATGAATATTGGGATAAATATATTAAATTTTAAGGAGTAAAAATGTCAAAAACTCAAGATAATCTAAAAAAAGCTTTTGCCGGTGAATCACAAGCCAATAGAAGATATTTAGCTTTTGCTAAAAAAGCAGACGAAGAGGGCTACCCACAAATAGCCAAGCTTTTTAGAGCTGCAGCTGATGGTGAGACTGTTCATGCTTTAAGTCATTTTGCTAAAACAGGTCAGATAAAATCAACTAAAGAAAATTTACAAGCAGCCATTGAGGGTGAAACCGAAGAGTTTACTGTTATGTATCCAGACATGATAAAAGATGCAGAGTTGGAAAATGAAACTTCAGCCAAGGTTGGTTTTGAGATGGCTAATACTATTGAGAAAGAACACGCCACACTTTACCAAGAAGCCGCAGATAAAATGGGTGACTTAGAAGAATCAGATTATTATGTTTGCCAAGTTTGTGGTCATTTAGAAAGAAAATCAGCGCCTGATTTTTGTCCAGTTTGCAAAGCTCCTCAGTCTATGTTTAAAAAAGTAGATTAAACAACTTATTAAGATAAAGTATAATAAAGAGGTAAGGAGTTATTAGTGCTCAGGTTAAATAAAAAATATTTGATAATAAGTGCTTACTACTTAGTAGCTGTTATAGCTGTTACTTTGGCAGTTGTTTATCTTGGGCCAGTTCATAATTTAGCTGTTTCTCTGTTTTTGTTTTATCTAACATCAGCTATTTTTGCTTTTTTGTCCGGTTTTTATTTATTTCATACTAATGGGGTTGATTTTCATCACAAAAAAGGCAAAATTATGGCTCCACTACATAGAGATATTAGCAAAAGAAAAGTTCTTTTTCTGGCTTTTTTATATAGCATTTTATTTTTATTGATGTTTATTTATCAGCAAATTTCTTTTTTTGTTTTTGCCTTTTGGCCAGTAATGGTTTTTTTAGCTCTTTTGTTATTTTTTGATCGTCGTCTTATTTTTAATGCTCCAAAAGATGGAAAAGTTACAGCAGGTCAAAAATATGGCATAAGATTTTTGATAAGTTTGGCAGTTTTTTCTTCTATGTGGTATTTGAATCAATTTATTATCTTAAAGCCGGTACCGCTTCATTCAGATCTGGTTAAAGATTGGGAGTTTATAGATATTTCAATTTGGCTATTACCACTGACTTTAATTTCTGGTTTAATTATTGCTGATTGGATAACAACTGCTATAAGACATGAACAAGATAAAAATTTCTTTAAACGAGCTGATGTGATTTTATTTTATGGTATTCAGTTATTAATTATACTTTTTGTTTTATTGGTTTAATTATGAAGCCATTTGTGCCTCAAGTCTCTCAAATTGAACCCAGAACTGTTTTATCAGTTATTACTTTGGGTGATCCAAATAAAGTAGCCCAACCCTACATGAAAGCCTTATACGGTACTGCCTATCAGACTAAAATGAAGTTTTACAAACCACAAAACAAAAAAATGGAAATTGGCAAGCTTTCGGCTTTCTGGCCAGATGCTCATTTAAAGCCAAAAGATCAGTGGACTGGTATCTGGAACTTGGAAGTTTCTGATTTTGTTAAACAACAAGATTTAATGCAGAAAAATCCTCAAATTATGATTAATCTTGAAAAACTAAAAGGTGGTCAAGTGGCTGAAATTCTTCATTTAGGTCCTTATTCAGAAGAATGGCCGACTGTTCAAAAATTACATGTTTTTATCAAAGAACAAAAATTAGAAATTATTGGTAATCATGAAGAGATTTATTTAACTTCTCCTAGTGCTAAAGAACAAAAAACATTAATTAGGTATTTGGTTAAATGAATAATCATAAGCTTTTAAACCTAATTATTGTTTTATCAAAGAACAGAACAAAAATTCTTTTAGGTATGAAGAAGCGGGGTTTTGGTGAAGGTCGCTGGAATGGTTTTGGTGGTAAGGTTGAAAAAGGTGAGGATATTAAACAAGCAGCTGTGAGGGAGTTAGCTGAAGAAATAGAAATTAAACCTAAAAAGCTTGAGTTGGTTGGTACTTTAATTTTTTATGAGGCAGACCCTAAACCACTAGAAGTTCATATTTTTTTATGCAGTGATTATCAGGGTGAGCCTAAGGAAACTGAAGAGATGAGACCTAAGTGGTTTTTTGTTGAAGAAATTCCTTATCAAGAGATGTGGCCAGACGATAAATATTGGCTGCCAATGCTTTTAGAAGGCAAGAAATTTAAGGGTAAATTTTACTTTCATGACCAGAATAATACCGATAAAATTACTAACTATCAGCTTGAAGAAGTAAAAAGCTATTGACAAAAATCATTTTTTATGATATGATATAATAGAGAAATGAGGGCTTGGTCCTTGTTTTATTTGTTCAAGTTTTAAGTTAAAATAACTTTGATGGGAATACTAACCTCTTTATCTAGAAAAGGTCTTCCAAAAATTAATACCTCAAAGGTTTTGGGAGTCATTTTTTTGGCTGCTTTTATTACTATGGTTTTTGTGTTCGAAGACTGTGATTTTTGCTATTCTCCAGAGGGTATCGCTTTTAAAGTTATTATTTCGGGCTTGGTTGTAATTTTTTTAAGCCTACTTTTTAGGTATAAGTATAAATCGGTAGAAAATAAATTATTTGATATTGAAAATCAGCCCATCTTAGAAACATCTGAAGCAACTGAAGGCGTTTCTTTTGCCGGTGAAGGTGTTTTAGTTTCTGATAAGAGGTTAATCTCTCCTTATACTAAAACCCCTTGTGTTTACTTTCATTCAATTAAAGAAAAATATGTGAAAGCAGGAAAGAACTCCAGATGGACTGTGGTAGAAAATTTAATAGGTTATGAACCGTTCTTTATGTCTGACACCAAAGGTAGACTCGAAATTGATATTACGAACATAGATTATGATTTTTCTGATTTTGATGT
>CAZGIU010000034.1:0-5356 GCA_964526535.1 uncultured Candidatus Saccharibacteria bacterium
TATTATGGTGGTTTCTATAGATCCAAAGAATAAGGATGTAGCTATGCTATCTATCCCCAGGGATTTTTATATTTTTATTCCAGAGAGTGGCTACAATAGAATAAATGCTACTTATTATATAGGCGAGAGGGCTAAAAAAAACGGTGGTCTTGCTTTTGCTAAAAATCTGATCTCTGATTTTTTGGACATTAATATTCACTATGGTTTGTTGGTTGACTTCGAAGGTTTTAAAGATATAGTTGATGCTTTAGGCGGTATAACAGTAGACGTAAAGAAAGCACTTATTGACAGGTCTTATCCTACAGAAAGTGGTGGTTATCAAACTGTTAGTTTCAAAAAAGGTATTCAAAAAATGAATGGTAGCGATGCCTTAAAATTTGCTCGTTCTCGTCATTCTACTTCAGATTTTGATAGAGCAGAACGTCAACAACAAATCATGGTTGCTATTAAGGAAAAAGCATTAAGGATGGATACTCTTTTAAACCCAGCTAAAATTTCTTCTTTAATTGATGCTTTGGGGAATCATTTAAAAACAGATATTCAGCTCTGGGAAATTCAGAGAATGATTGATCTTTCTCGGGAAATTGATTCCAATAAAATAATTAATAAAGTTTTGAGCCCAGAGGAAGGCTTAGTTAAAACAATTATGATTAGAAGCATGTCTGTTGTTGTGCCGGTGGCTAATGATTATTCGGAAATAAGAAAATTTGCTCATGAAATTTTTGTGGATAATTATTTAAAAGAAGAAAATGCCAAAATAACAATTTTAAATTCAACTTCTAAGGCAGGTAATGCTCAAAAAATGGCTGATTATCTTAAATCATACAATTATAATATAGTTAAATTTGATAATTTTAAGGATAAAACTATTAAAAAAACCGTTATTTATGATCAGTCTAAAGGTAAAAAACTTTATACTTTAGAGCTTTTGAAAAAAAGATTATCTAGATTAGAAATCAAAGTTGAAATTAAAACAAATCAGAATTATTCAGAGGATTTCGTAATAATACTCGGTCAAGATTACAAGTAGAAATGAGTAACCTAAAGCCAAAAATTGGCAAAGCAGACCTCCACATACATACTAATTATAGCTATGATGGTATTTCTAGTCCAAGAGAAGTTCTTGAACAGGCTTCTATTGCGGGACTTGATGTTATAGCTATCTGTGATCACGAAGAGATAAGGGGAGCCCAAGAGGCTCAAAAAATACAGACAAGATATAATTTAGAGGTTATTGTTGGAGAGGAGATACTTACTAATGAAGGAGAGGTAATCGGTCTATTCTTGAAAGAGAAGATTGAACCAGGTAAAACTTTATCTGAAACGGTTAATGAAATTAGAAGACAAGGCGGTTTAGTGGTTGTGCCTCATCCTTTTTCTTTATTTCCTTTAACTCGACCAGCAATAGGTGCTAATCAGCTTTACAGTATGTTTAAGGACAAAAAAATATTACCTGATGCCTTAGAGGTTTTAAATTCGATGCCAGTTGGTAAAAGTTCCGCTAAAAGATCAAAAAGAATCAACGATAATGTTTTTCAAGTCGCTGAGGTTGCTGGTTCAGATGCTCATATAAAAAATCATATAGGTTCTTGTGTAACTTTATTTGAAGGTAAAACCTCCAATGATTTAAAAAGAGCAATTTTATCAAAACAAACTACAGTTAAGGGTGATTTTATTTCCAGAAAAGAAACCACAAAAGTAATTGCTAAAAATATAGTTAAAGTGACTTCCAGGGTAACATCTAATGCTAAAAATAAAGTCGTTAAGCCTTATCAAAAATTAAAAAATAAATTTAAGTTTTTATTTTAATGGGAACTGTTTTTGAAAAAAAATTATTTTTTATTTTAACCATTGTTTTTTTATTGTTTCAAGGAATTTGGTTATTTCCTAAATTGTCTATAATAATTACCGCAACTTCTATTGTTTTTTTTGGTTATTCGATTTTTGCTCTATTAAAAATAAAGCCTAAGGAAAATAAAGTTTATCCTGTTTTTATTTTGCCATTAGTTCTAATAATAGAAGCCGCTATAGTATTATCAGCTATTAATTCTTCGACCATAAGACTATTATTTATTTTTATTTTCTGCTTATTTTTATATTTAGTAGTATTTTCCCTGGAAGCCATTAGAAATAAAATAGAAGCTTACTATGTTATTATTTATAATATTTTAACCGTGGCCAATTTAATGGCTGTGTTTTTGGGATATATTTTAATTTATCATTTTTATATTCAAAATATTATTTCAGCTTCATTGGGCATGATTTTAGTTTTTATTTTTACTTTGTTGTTTTATCTTTTTAGTCTTTGGCAAAACGATTTCTTAAATAAAAAGAGTTATCTTTATTTATGCATCTTATCATTTATAATGATAGAGTTTTTTTGGGTTGTAACTTTTTTACCTCTTGATTCATTGAAATCCGGATTCTTGCTTTTTTTAATTTATTACAGTGTTAGTGATTTATTTACCTTAATTTTGAAAAAATCTTTTGCTAAAAAAAGAATTATAAACCATCTTTTAGTACCAGCTTTTGTTTTATTCTTTTTATTTCTTAATGTAGGTTTTAATTAACTTGACCATGGGAGGCTATATGGATAATCAAAATAATAATATTAATGATTTATCAGTGCTTAAAAAAGATGAGCCTAAAAAGATTACCTGGAAAATATTAATTATATGTTTTGTTTTCGGTGTTTTAGGCGGAGGGTTTTTTGACAGATTAGTAATGCCTATAGCTGAAAACCTTTTTAAAGATAATGAAAAAGTAGTAATTGCCGATAAAACTGAAAATATAAATGTTCAAGAAAACTCGGCAATCATTGAAGTTGCTAAAAAAGTTAGTCCTTCGGTGGTTACGATAGTTGGTAAAAAAAATGTTATAGATTTTTGGGGTCAAACTTCTCAAAAAGAAAGCTCAGGCACTGGTTTTGTCTTAACTTCAGATGGAATGATAATAACCAATAAACATGTAGTCGAGGAATCTGGGACCGAATATACAGTTATAACAAATGATGGCAAAGATTTTGAAGCTCAGGTTTTATCCCTCGATCCCTCCTATGATTTGGCAATTTTAAAAATAAAAGCAGAAAATTTACCAGTAGTTGATCTGGGTGATTCTAATAATCTTGAAATTGGCCAAAGAGTAGTTGCTATTGGTAATGCTTTGGGTCAGTTTCAAAATTCTGTTACCTCCGGGATTATTTCTGGTAAAGGTCGTCCTATTTCTGTTGGTTCTAGTTTTGATTCTTTGGAGTCAGAGCTTTATGATGATTTATTACAAACAGATGCAGCTATTAATCCTGGTAATTCAGGCGGACCGCTTTTAAATTTAGCTGGACAGGTTATTGGAGTTAACACAGCGGTGGCTGATGGTGAAAATATTGGCTTTGCTATTCCTATTAATATTGCCAAGCCAGCCATAGAGTCTGCCATGAAAACTGGCAAAATTATTAGGCCGATAATGGGAGTTAGGTATATAACTATAACTAAAGATTTAGCATCTTTGTATGATTTGCCAATAGATAGAGGGGCTTGGCTTTATAGTGGTTCTTCAGGGTCTTTATCTGTTACTAGAACAGGTCCAGCTTATCAGGCAGGTTTAAGAGACGGAGATATAATTATTAAGGTTGGTAAAGATGATATTGGTCAGTTAAAGAGCTTATCCAGTGTTATACAAAATTACGCACCGGGTGATGAGGTTGAAGTTATTTACTTAAGAGATGGGCAAGAAAAGAAGGCCAAGGTAAAGCTTTCTGAGATATCTGGCTAAAAGAGAGTTATTTAGGCTTCTTTTTCTAAGATAACAAAACGAATCTTTCCGAAAAGATCTTTTTTGAAAAATGTTTTAAATTTAAACTTGTTTTGTTTGATAATCTTTAAAATTCTATTTTTTTGAGTTGGATCTATCTCTAAAAAAGCAAATCCCTGTATCTTTAATTTTTTATTAATTTCTATTATTAATTTTTCAATAAAATTTTTTTGTTCAAAAATAGCTTTTGAAGGTTCATATTTAACCTCTCGGGATAATTTTATTTTTGAGGTAACATAAGGAGGATTACTAATAATAATATCAAAGTTATTAAAACCATTTAAAAGATTACTTTTGCTAAAAATAATTTTTGAAGCTTTATTTATTTGAGCGTTTTTTTTAGCAATCATTAAGGCTTTCTTCGAGGTATCAGTAGCGATTATTTGAGAAATTTTATTTTTAGCTTTTTTTGATAAAACAACAGCAATGCAGCCGGAACCTGTTCCTATGTCAGCTACTATATTTCTCTTATTTATTTTTTCTAGTTTTTTTAAAACTAAAAATATAAGTTCTTCGGTTTCTGGACGAGGTATTAAAACATTATTATTAACTAAAAAATCTAAACCATAGAATTCCTTGTATCTCAAAATATAAGCAATCGGTTCATGTTTTTTACGACGTTTAATTAATTTTTTAAAATTTTTTATCTGTTTTTCTGATAATTTTTTTTCTTTATTAAGGTAAAGCCATTCTTTTTCTTTTTTAAAGAAAAAAGAAAGTAAAACTATTGTGTCAAGTTGATAGGTTTTTATGCCAGCTTCTTTAAGTTTAATAATCGAATCATTAAGTAATTCTTTTAATTTCATTCAGATTTTTCTAAAAGTTTTTTTTGATTTTCTTCTTCTATCTTAGTTATCAATTCATCTAATTGTCCAGCCAAGATACCATCTAAGTTATGAGTTGTATAGTTTATTCTGTGATCAGTAACTCTTGATTGAGGAAAATTATAAGTTCTTATTTTTTCTGATCGATCTCCTGTCCCGATTTGCATTTTTCTTTTAGATCCCAATTGTTTTTCTGCCTCTTTTTGTTTTTGAGCTAATAATCGGGATCGTAAAATTTTTAAAGCCTTATCTTTATTTTTTAATTGAGATTTTTCATCCTGACATGAGACAACTAAACCAGACGGTAGATGAGTTATTCTAACGGCTGAATCGGTGGTATTAACACTTTGCCCACCTGGGCCTGATGAGCGGAAAATATCTATTTTTATTTCCTCTGGCTTTATTTCTAATTCAACATCTTTTGCTTCTGGTAAAACTGCTACGGTAGCGGTTGAGGTATGTATTCTTCCTTTAGTCTCAGTTTTAGGTATTCTTTGAACTCGATGAACACCAGATTCATATTTCATTTTTGAATAAGCTCCCTGGCCTTGTATTCTAAAAATTACTTCTTTAAAGCCACCAACTTCTTGAGCTGAAGAGCTTAAAATTTCTATTGCCCATCCTCTTGATTGAGAATATAAAGAGTACATTTTAAATAAATCTTCGGAGAACAAAGCAGATTCATCACCGCCAGCCCCAGCTCTTATTTCAACAATAACATCTTT
>CAZGIU010000035.1:0-5284 GCA_964526535.1 uncultured Candidatus Saccharibacteria bacterium
TTAGCACAAAAAAATATTGTTTTTAAAGAAGCTATTAAAAAAGCATCTATTTCTTTGGCGGATGGAATTGGTCTTATCTGGGCTAGTAATTTTTTGTCATATAAACTGCCTGATAATTTTTCAAAATATTTCTTAGTTCCAATCTTAGCTTTCCTGTCTTTGGTACATTTTTTAATTAATAAAAAGTCTTTTCTAAAATATATACCTGAAAGAATCGCCGGCTCTGATTTAATTTGGGATCTTTCTAAATTAGCTGAAGATAATAAAAAGAGTGTTTTTCTTTTAGGCGGAGGTGAAAAAATTGCCCAGAAAGCTTCAGCAAAACTTAAAGAAAGATATACTAATCTCAAAATAGTCGGTTTTTATCCTGGCAAACCATCAGAAAATAATTTAGTAGAAATGATAAATAAATCGGGAGCTGATTTTTTAATGGTAGCTTGGGGACAGCCCAAGCAGGAGATATGGATTAGTGAAAATTTTGATAAACTTAATATTGATTTAGCAATTGGTCTTGGTGGTACTTTTGATTTTCTGGCAGGTAAAATAAAAAGGGCGCCCAAGATATTACAAAGAATTGGTTTTGAATGGTTTTGGCGTTTGTTGGTTCAGCCTGCCAGAATCTCTCGAACATTTGCGGCTACTTTTAAATTTATATATGCTGTTTGTAGGTATAAAATTAATAGTCCAAAAATAAATTATGAAAATTAGAACAAGAATAGCACCATCACCAACCGGCAAGTTACATATTGGTACAGCTAGGACAGCCTTGTTTAACTATCTTTACGCTAAAAAAAATAAGGGTAAGTTTTTTTTGAGGTTTGAAGACACTGACCAAGAACGCTCTACTAAAGAATCAGAAAAGCAAATAATAGAAGGATTAAAATGGTTGGGTCTTGTTTGGGATGATGAGATTGTTTATCAAATGGAACGGCTAGAAAAATACTCTAATAAAGCTAAAGAGCTTTTAGACAGAGGTTTTGCCTATGAAAAAGATGGAGCTGTTTGGTTGTCAACTAAAAAAGCCTTAGATTTTTTAAAGATTTCCTATAAAGAAGTTATTGCCAAAAGAGAAGACCAGGAAATAGTTAGCTATCTAATTAAAACAAACTTTAAAGATATTCTAGCTAGTAACATTTCTGGTAATGTTGAAGATTTTGTAATTATTCGTTCTTCAGGTGTGCCAACTTTTCATTTTGCAGTAGTGGTTGATGATAATGATATGGGAATTACTCATGTAATTCGTGGAGCTGACCATTTTTCAAACACACCAAAGCACATTGTTTTATATAAACTTTTTGGTTTTAAGGTTCCTGTCTACTGTCATATACCTTTAACTTTAAATCCAGAAAAGGGAACCGGTAAATTATCAAAAAGATCAGGCAGTGTTTCTATTGAGGAGTTTAAAGAAAATGGTTATTTGCCAGAGGCTTTAGTTAATTTTATGGCTCTTTTGGGCTGGCATCCTTCAAAAAGTGATCAGGAAATTTTTTCTTTAAAACAGTTGAAGCAAGAATTTACAATTGAGAAAATGAGTAAATCAAATGCAGTTTTTGATATTAATAAACTCAATAGTATTAATGCTTTTTACATTAGAAATCTTGAAAATAAAGAACTTATAAAAAGAATGTCTGATATTTTCAAACTACCCGAAGAGAACGAGGTTTATCTTGAGAAAGTTGTAGGTGTTGTAAAAGATAGAATGAAAAAAATAACTGATTTTTCTGAGCTTTCGGACTATTTTTTTAACGAACCAAAATATGAATCGGAGATATTGATTTTTAAAAAATCAGACAGAGAAGCTACTTTGCATGGTCTTAGGGTAGCTTACTCAAAAATAGAAAAATTGGATAAAAATAACTGGCCATTAACCGAAATTGAATTTAAAAAAATACTTGAAAAGGCAATGTTATCTGAGCGTTTAACTTTCGGTGATGTTTTTTGGTCAACAAGAGTGGCGTTGTCTGGTAGGGAGCAAAGTCCCGGACCAGACAAACTTTTATTTGTCATGCCCAAAGAAATGATTTTACAACGTTTTAAAAAAGCGATACAATTTTTGTCATAATCATTCGGGGGTCGTCTAGTGGTAGGACAACGGGTTCTGGTCCCGTTAACCGGGGTTCGAATCCCTGCCCCCGAGCCAAAAAATGAGTTCGTATCTAATTTCTTGGCTCCCGAATTAACCTTTATTTTTTTGCACATACTAATTTTAGTTAATTAAAGGCATGGAAATAATTTGTTTATCAAAAAAGACCCATTAAGGTCTTTTTTGATTTCTTGAAATAATGTCTCTAGAGTATTAGAATGTTAGAGTATGGAAAAATCAGTTATTAAAGTTACAAATCTTAGCAAACATTTTGGTAAAACCAAAGCTGTTGACGGTATTTCTTTTAATGTTAAAAAAGGTGAGATCTTCGGTTTCTTAGGGCCTAATGGTGCTGGTAAAACCACAACCATAAACTGTCTTCTAGATTTTATTAGACCTAACTCTGGCGAAATTGAAATATTTGATAAAGATATTAAAAAAAATTTAGTTGAAATTAAAACCAGTGTTTCTTATCTTTCAGGTGAAGTTTCCTTATACGATAAAATGAAGGCTGCTGAGTATTTTGGTTATATTTTGAGTCTTAACAAAAAGCCCAAAAAAGAACATAAAAAAATCTATAAGCCTTATGTTAAGTTGTTTAATTTTGAAAAAAACCTTAATAGAAAAATAAAAACTCTTTCGCGTGGCAATCGCCAAAAAGTGGCTGTTATTTCAGCCTTAATGTTGGAGTCAGATTTATTAATAATGGATGAGCCAACTTCTGGGCTAGATCCTTTAATGCAGGAAGAGTTTTATAATATTCTTCGAGAAATGAAACAAAAAGGTAAAACTATTTTTATGTCTTCCCATTTTTTACCAGAGATAGAAAAAATTTGCGATCGAGCAGCTATTATTAAAGAAGGAAAAATCGTAGCCATAGAAGATATAGATGAGTTGGGCAAAAAAGGTATGCTTAATGTTGAATTTTCTGTTAAAGAAAAATTAAACTTATCTGATTTTAAAAACATTAAAGAAATCTCTCAAATAAAACAAATAGGCGGTACATATCAGGCAACCGTTAAAGGTTCTTGTGATAAACTTATTAAAACTTTATCAAAATATAATATTGAAACAATTGAAATTAAGCATGCTGATTTGGAAAAAGCTTTTATGGAGTTTTATAATGATTAACTTTACGATGTTTAAAAAAACACTTAAGCAAAATTGGCAGCCACTTTTTTGGTATTCTATCACTTTTATTTTATATGGCTGGTTAATTATTGCTATTTATCCTACACTAAATAAAACAGGCGCTTATAGTCAGATTTTTGAAGAAATGCCACCTGAATTGATGGCCTTTTTTGGTTCTTCGGGTGAACAATTTGTTTTTGATTTTGAAAATTTTATTGGTTTGGAATATTTATCTTTTATGTATCCCTTAATTATTGGTGCTTTCGTGGCTGCTTTTTTAACTAGGTTTTTTACTAAAGAGATAGAATCGGGCGCTATAGCTAATTTATTAATTCAACCAGTTTCTAGAATAGGGATTTTTCTTTCTAAATATTCAGCCTTTTTGTTAAGTTCGGTGTTTTTATCAGTCGTTGCGCTTTTAACTCTGCCTTTTATGGCTTCCTGGTATGACGTTAATGTTTCTTATCAGGGTGTTTGGTTAGTTTTTCTTAACTCGGTTTTGTTTTGCTTGGCCTTTGGCGGTTTTACAGCTTTGATGTCAGTTTTATTTTCAAATAGAGGTAAAGCTTTGGGAGCTAGCTGGGGTCTTTTAATAGGTTCATATATTTTGTGGGGCTTGGGTAATATGAATGAAACTTTAGCCGATTTTCAATGGACTTCTTTGTTTAATTATTGGCAACCAGTAGAAATTTTATCAGATAAAACAATTGAGATGGGTGATATCTGGGTTTTATCAACAATCTTTTTAATAACCAGTTTGTTAGCCATGCTTTGGTTTAATAAAAGAGATATCTCGGTTTAATATGGAACAATTATCAAATTCTAATAATGCTTTGAACAAATTTTTGAACCAACTTGTTTTAATTGAAAACAAGTTTTTGTTAAATCCTGATGAAAAAAGATTTTCTGCTAAGGCAATTTTGGGCAGGTTAGGATTTTTTTATGAAAAATTAAGAAACACCTTAGAGTATAAGGATGAACATTTAATATTCCGATCTTCTTTGGAAAGAATTTTGCGTCGATGTTCATCAAATCTGGGTAGTTTTGAAAATCCAGCCAAAGAAATTTTAGCAGAGTTAATCATTGGCGGTTATTTGGAAAACGAATCTGTACCAGAAAGCTTTTTAGATGAAGTTAATAGCTTAATCATAAAATATTTAAATATCCAGAAAAGTACTCCCAAGGATTTAGGAAAAAAAGTTATTTCTTTTCTTGCTCAAGCTATTGAGGAAAAACTTAAAAAAGAAGTTTTAGCAAAAGAAGCTTTGGTTGAGTTTGCTCATCAAACCATTGTTGATAATTTAAATTCTGACATACAGTTAGAGCCTAATAAATTAAATACCTTGCTTTATATTGCCATTCACCGAAGCCTTCTTAAGTCAGACTATATAACTATTAGGTATCGTTTAATTAAGCGGATGTTACCTAAAATAGAAGATCATACTTGGGATGCTCATAATTTAGCTTTTGAACTCCAACACTTAGATAATCAGATAGACGCTTACTTTAAAATGCCGGAATTATCTAGATTGATAAGTTTTTGTCGTAAGATTATACCGCCTTATTCTGTTTTAGGTAAAATGTACTCTAATTTAGGCGAGGCTAAATTTCGAGAGGCTGTTTCGGATCAAGAAAGCATAGGCTTAAAAATTGAAACAGTTTATTCATCTTGGCGTGAAAGAGCCTATGATAAGATTTCCAGAACAGCTATCAGAAGCATAGTTTTTATTTTCTTTACGAAGATGTTTTTAGCTATTGCAGTCGAGCTTCCTTATGAGTTATGGGTTTTAGAGAGAGTTAACTATTTAGCTTTAGGCTTAAATCTTCTTTTCCCACCACTTTATATGTTTTTGTCGACCTATGGCATCAGAGTCCCCGGTAAAGAAAATCTTATTGTCATTAAGGACAATATTAATAAAATAATTTATCATTCCGATAAACTTGATTATCAGGTAAGGCTTAAAAAATCAGGTTCTCTTAAGAAAATGATTTTCTTTTTTGTATATTTATTAACCTTTGTTTTGTCTTTTGGTCTTTTGATATGGGGGCTTTATCTTTTAGAATTTAGTT
>CAZGIU010000036.1:0-5187 GCA_964526535.1 uncultured Candidatus Saccharibacteria bacterium
ACCGTGTCTCAGTTCCATTGTGGCTGATCATCCTCTCAGACCAGCTACCCGTCATCGCCTTGGTGAGCCATTACCTCACCAACAAGCTGATAGGACGCAGGATCCTCCTTATCCGCAAAAGCTTTACTCCGAAGAGACTATCAGGGATTAGCCTCCCTTTCGGGAAGTTATACCTGAGATAAGGGTAGATTCCAACGCGTTACTCACCCGTTCGCCACTGCCCGAAGGCCGTTCGACTTGCATGTGTTAGGCATGCCGCCAGCGTTCATCCTGAGCCAGGATCAAACTCTCAAAAAGAGTTTTTTAGAAAAACTCTCAAAAAAAGAATTAACAAAAGTTGTTAAAACGGTGGTAAATTTCTGTTACTTATTGAATTGTCAAAGTTCTTTTAAAGAGAGTCAAAAAAACCATTCGCTTCACTACTTGAAACGAGTAATGATAGTGCGGTTTTTTTCAACTAAAGAAAATCTTATATTAAAAAATTTTTCTTGTCAACACTTTTTATATAATTTTAACTTGAATAGTGTTAGTAATACCAGATATGCCAACTCTCTCGCCGGCTAAAACTACAACCTTATCACCCTTTTTAACTATTCTACCAAGATAAACAGCCTTAATGGCTTGTTTTACCATTTCATCAATAGTCTTATAATCAAGCTTTCTGGCATAAACACCCCAAACAAGTTGCAACTCTCTGGCTGTTTTTTTATCATGCGTAACTGAGACAATGGGGGCATAAGGACGATACCTGGCTATTGCTCTTGAAGTATTGCCGGTTGCCGTGGCATTAATAATTAGTTTGGCCTTAAGTTCATAAATTAAATCACAGGCGCTTTTGCCAATGGCAGACGTAGTATTTTTTATTTCGTCTAAGCTATCTTTACCAATTTTTAATAATTGATCGATTGCCCAAGACTCGGTCTTAACCGCAATATCTTTCATTGTTTTTATGGCTTTAATCGGGAATTGTCCAACAGAAGTTTCACCAGAAAGCATAACCGCATCGGCACCATCTAAAATGGCGTTAGCAATATCAGAAACTTCTGCCCTAGTAGGATTAGGTTCTTTAATCATAGTATTAAGCATTTGGGTAGCCACAATTACTGGCTTAGCCTGAGAGATGCATTTTTTTATAATTTCTTTTTGAATTAGAGGAACTTTATCAAGAGAAACCTCAATCCCTAAATCACCTCTGGCTACCATTATGGCATCGGCTTCTTTAATTATTTCTTCAATATTATCCAAAGCTTCGTGCCTTTCAATTTTAGCAATAACTTTAACGCTCTTTCCCATCTTTAAAACAAAGTTTTTAATGGTTTGAATATCAGTTGCAGAACTTACAAATGACATTGCTACATAATCAATATCGTTCTTAAGTCCAAACTCTAAATCTTGCTTATCTTTGGTGGTAAAAACAGTGCAATTAATTCTAGTATCAGGAAAATTCATCCCTTTCCTGGAAGTTAATTTTCCCCCATGAATAACCTTTGTGTAAATTAAGGGGTATTTTTTACTTATAACCTTAACTTCCTTAGTCCCATCATCTAAAAGTATTCTATGCCCAGGCTCAATCTCATTAATAATCTTTTTATATTGAAGAGGAATTTCATTTTCTTTGGGCACAGAAACAGTAAATATGGCTTGCTTATTTTTTATTAAATCAATTTCATTACCAGAAATATCACCAATTCTCATTTTAGGACCCTGGAGGTCCTGCAATACAGCCAAAGGTTTATTTATCTTAGACTCAATCTTTCTAATATTTTTTATTCTTTGACCATGATTATTGTAGCTATCATGAGAAAAATTAAGACGGAAAACATTAGCACCAGAGTTAGCCATTTTTTCAATCATTAAAAGGCTTTCTGTGGCAGGACCAACAGTAGCAATAATTTTAGTTTTTTTCTTATTTGTCATTTATTTTTTCTTTCTTTTTGGTTTAGGAATATACTTTTCCAGCTCTTTTTTTTGTTCGTGCTTTTTAATTTTCTGAGGATGCTTCTTAAATAAATAAAGACTTAAATAAACTAATCTACAAATAAAAATAAAAATTATTAAAGCTAGTAATACTCTAGCGGAAAAAAGATAAACATTTTCTTTTCTCAAAAATATATATAAAAAACCAGTCAAAGAGATCCAGTACATTGTTTTAGAAAATTTACGATAAATTTTCTTGTTTAATATATTTTTTTCTTTAGAAGCTATAAGGGAAAAAATAAGTCCCAATAAAAAAATAATACCAAAAAGCGTTAGAAATGATTTTTCAAAGTAGAACTCTGAGCCTGGCGACAAATCAAAAATTCTCTCAAAATTAAATATTTTAGAGAAACTAATATCATTAAACATAAAATTTCATCCAAATAGATAGGGAAACAGCTATTCCCAGCAAAGCTCCAACTGCAACCTGTATAGGGGTATGACCCAAATGAGTTTTAAAATGACCAAAAACGGGATCCTTATCTTTATGAAGATCTTTGGCTAAAATATTTAGAGCCTTCGCCTGCCTACCAGCAGCGCCTCTAATTACTACTGCATCGTGCATAATAATAATAGCTACTGCCATGGACAAACCAAAAAGCGGTGAATCGAATCCTTCAAATAAGCCTATAGCACAAGCTAAAGAGGAAACCACAGCTGAATGACCAGATGGCATACCGCCAGTTCTGATAAAATTATAGAAACTTATATTCCCCCTACTGGCCTCTATTATGAATTTTAATCCTTGAGCTATAAACCAAGTTACAAAGACAGAAGTTAAAATCGGGTTATAAAAAATAATATCATTTAAATTATTTGTCATCATCATCTCCGAAAAAATCTATTTCTCCATCACAATGTGGACAGATTATTTCTCCATCCTCATCAATCATCTGAGAGCCACACTCTGGACATAGAGCTGAACCTTCTTCTTCTAAATTTTCTTTCTTTTTTTTGCTCATATTTTTATTGTTATTCTCTTAATAGATTATGAAAAAGATAACCTAAAGTCAACTTTAATAAGTAAAAAGGCCCAAAAACAAGATATCTCTAGGAGCCAAATAACCCTTGGGTTTTATTTCTAAGTTCTTTTCATCTTTTTTACTTTTAATTAAGTCATTTTCATAATATACAAGTAAATTTTTATCTAAAATCAAGGGAGTTATAATTGATTCAGAACTTAATAAAACTTCTTGTTTATCTTCCTCGTCAACAAAATTAAATTTTATAAGTTGATTATAGGATTTCTCTTCTGAGCTAAAAACAGAATTCTTAACTAATAAAAAATTGTTTTTATCGAGCCATTTCACATCATCAAAAATATAATTTTTATCCTTAATTAAAGTTTCTATTTCTCTTGATGTTAAATCATAAGCCTTTAAACTATAGCCTTCGTAGCTAGAATAATTCTTGTAAATTATTTTTTCAGCTGATGGATAATACCAAATATCATCTAGGGTTAATTCAAAGTCTCTATTTTTAACAGCTCTAATTAAATTTCTTTGTGAAAAATCTTTGGTATCAGTATCATAGATAGATAAAGCTATATAGCTTCTGGTCTGATAAAGACTGTATATTTTATTATCATAAATCATGATAGGGCCTTCGAAAAAATCACCAATATCTTCAAGCAAAATCTGGCTTTCCTTTTTTTCTAAATCGTATAAATTAAGGTTCCAGGTAGTTAAATTATTCTTTGTTTCAGAACCTAAATAATAAATTTTATTTTGATCTAAAATAAAATCACCCAAAAACAATGAATCTTCCTTTTCTAAGAGTGTTTCTTTGTCCTGACCATCTTTGGAATATTTTACAAATTTCGAGAATTCTTTTGAGTCAGAAAAACTAGCTTCTTTAACTTCCTGAACTATAAAATATTCTCCATCTCTAGAAAACTGTATATATGGATTTTTATTATTACTATTATTACCAACGGTTACCCCGATATCTATCTGCTTAACAATTTTATCCCCAGTTTCAGGGTTTATAAAACTAACAAATAATTTTTCTCTGTCTGAAGTTACTGCCACTATTTTTTGACCTGAAATAATTTCTGCTTGTATTTCTGGTTGTTCTAAACTTTCTTTCTGAGAAAAATTAGACTGCCAATAAAGATAACCTGAAAAACCAATAGCTCCTAATAAAACAGTAATCAAACATGACAATAAAACCACCCGAACTGATTTCATTTTTTTCTTTGGATGACTAGACTTTTTTTCTATACTTTTGGGCTTAGTGTTTTTTTGAGGAAGAGTTATTTCTTCTATCTCTTCCTTAAGACTAAGCTCTTTTCTATTATTTAATCCGCCCTTTTTCATTCTATATTTCTCTTATACTTAATAGAATTGATTCAAAATCTTGAAGATATTTATTATCAACCTTGGAATTCCATACAAATAAAAATTTCTTGTTGGCTATCTTGTCTGTGCCTGGAGAAACACCAAAGTCAGCTATCACAGAGAAACTGCCATCATTATTTGCCACCGGAATAAAACCTTCTCTTTTTTCACTGATTTTAAAAACATTATTTGATTTTTTCATTAAATACTGGAAATCAGCCAGTGTTGGGTCTGGACCCTCAACTTTAGCATAAACAATTAGTTGAGTGCTTTTATTGTCATTTCTGTATATTAATCTAGAATTTTTTTGACCAGATGATAAATTGTCTTCTGTTATTTTATAGTCAGCTAAAAAATCAAAACTTAAACCTGCTGATTTATTTTGATATTTATTCTCGCTAACCTCAACTTCTTGCTTATCTAATTCTTTATTTCTATCTTCCTTATTATCAACAACAGAGTTTTCTTGAATATTATTGTTATTTGAATATTCACTATTACTAAATAACAAAAACCAGCCAAAACCAAGAATAATTAAAATAATTGGCAAAACCAAAAGAGTATTTTTTGACTTAAAAGACTTTTTTTTGCCCATAGCTTCTCTCCTTTAATTATTTTTTCTTAATTTTTTTAGTTTTTGTCTTTTTGGAAATTTGATTTTTTAAGACTTTTTTACCTTCTGGCTTTTTAACAGATTTTTTAGAGGTTTTTATTTTTTAGCAGAAGTTTTTTTAACCACTTTTTTAGTTATAGATTTTTTATTAGAAATCTTTATTTTTTTCTTTAATTTTTTGAGTTTTTTTGACGAAGATAGTTCTTTTTTGGCAGAATTCTCATTTTTTATATCTTGTATCTCTTCTTCATTATCCAT
>CAZGIU010000037.1:0-5170 GCA_964526535.1 uncultured Candidatus Saccharibacteria bacterium
TTATCTTTTCATTGGTTTCAAATTCCACAACACTACGACCAGAATATTCTGGAACATCGACAGAAAACTGACCTAAATCGTTAACAGGCATAAAGAAATCGATTCCAGTTTTACGAGCAACTTCATAATCTTCTTCTCCAAAAGCAGGAGCAGTGTGAACAATACCAGTACCATCTTCTGTAGTAACAAAATCACCAGAAATGATTTCAAAAGCTTTCTTAGGATTTTTATAATAGTCAAAAACCGGCACATATTTTTGTCCCAATAATTCCCTGCCTTTAAATTCTCTCTCTATTTTGTATTGACCCAAAACGTCCTTATATGCCCCAAGTCTGTCTTTTGCCAATATGTATTTATCGTTCTTTGTTTTAACCTTAACATAAACGATATTGCGACCAACTGTTAAGGCAAGGTTGCCTGGCAATGTCCATGGAGTAGTTGTCCAGGCCAAGAAAAAAGTACCCGAATCTTCATCTGATTCAAATTTTACCGTAATCGCTTTATCGTGTTTGTCTTTATAAGATCCTGGCATACCCACCTCAAAAGCAGAAAGACCGGTAGCGCATCTTGAACAATAGGGCATAACCTTATGTCCCTTGTCTATTAGTTTTTTGTCCCATAAAATTTTAAACACCCACCAAACAGACTCCATATAAGATAGATCCATAGTAAGATAAGCGTTATCCATGTCTATCCAACGACCAGTTCGTCCTACCACCTTCTTCCATTCTTCAGCGTATTTTAAGACTTTTTCTCGGCATTTATCATTAAATTTGTCTATTCCGAATTCTTCGATTTCAATTCGTGATTTAAATGATAGTTCCTGTTCAACAATATTTTCTATAGGTAATCCATGGGTGTCCCAACCCCAAATCCTTTCCACTCTATATCCTTGCATAGTTTTAAAACGAGGAATTACATCTTTTATTGTTCCAGGAAGTAAATGACCATAATGAGGAATTCCTGTGGCAAAAGGCGGTCCATCATAAAAAGAAAAGGTTTTGTTTTTTGACCTATTCTGGACAGATTTTTCAAATATTTTTTCCTGACGCCAGAATTTGATTGTTTTTTCTTCTAGTTTTGGAAAGTTTTCTTTTGGGTTAACTTTTTTATACATAATGAAGCTACTTTTTATAGCAGTTAATATAACAAAAAAAACTTTTTTTATGAAGCTTTTTTTATAAAAAATGGTTTTATGTTTATCTTTTAACTAACTGCAAAAAATTAAAAAAATATTTTTAAGTAAGGAACTCCTGTAATAGCGTGTATAAAATATTGAATTAATTGAATTGAAATCATAGCCAAAATTGGCGAAAAATCTAAACCCATTTTGGTTTTAGCTATTTTACTAAAGGGTAAAATAACCGGGTCTGTCATCTCTGATAAAAATAATTGAAATTGATTTTTAACCCCAAACCAAGACATGATAACTCTAATAAAAATTAAATAAAACATTGTTTCTGCAAAAATATCAAAAGAAAAAACTAAAAATTCAATCATTTAAACTCCTCTAATTAAAACTTTCTCAAAATAAGGCTCAGCAATTTTTTTTAATTCTTCCAGTTGAGGTATTAAATAGGTATTTCGACCTGAAAACTCTGGATTTAGGGTTTTACCTGGTTTAAATTGCTGAAGATAATATATTTTAGCTCCTTTGAGCCATTTACCTATTTTTAATATCTGCTCTTTATCTATTAAACCAGGCACTGCTGTTGTTCTAAATTCATAGTCAATACCCGAAGATATAATTATATCAATACTTTGCTGAATTTTATCCATATCTTGCTTAGTGTTAACAACTTTTTGATACTCATCTTTGGCTGTTTTAATATCCATCGCAAAATAATCAACCAAACCATTTTCAATCAGTTCTTTATTAACATCCGGACTAATTCCATTGGTATGAACTGCCACACCAAGACCTATTTTCTTTATTTTGCTAACTATTTTTTTAAACTCGGGATGAATAGTAGGCTCACCTCCAAGCATTACAACTCCATCCAGCCAGTTTTTCTTTTTTTCTAGATAATTAAAGATTTTATTATCTTCAATGTCAGGTAAAATATCAGGATTATTTATAAACTCAGGATTATAACAATAATGACAGCGGAAACTGCATTTAGGTAAAAAAATGACGGCCGAGATCTTGCCCGGCCAATCCGTTAACGATGTTGGGGTAAAGCCTTTTATGCCGAAAGACATAACTAACCCTTTAAAATTTCTTCCTCAGATGGAACTTCACCCCTAAAAGATCTCTCTTCCGAACCCTCTTTATCACAAACAATAATACTTGGGGTACTCATCACATCATACATTGAGGCTTCGGCTAAACCAGCTGCTTCATCTAGACTATAAAGTTCAACATCAACATCTTTTTCTATAAGTTTTTGAGCCAAATCTTTAGCTTTAGGACACTTTGGACAAGTCTCTTTAGTAAAAACTTTAACAATCATCAATAAACCTTTCTATATAAGTATGATTTGCCTTATAAGGCGTAATCACCTTTTTGGCGAGCAGCAAATTCTGCCTTCTTACCAAGATTCCAATTATCAATTGGGGAATAATAGCCTACCACCCTAGATATTCCATAAACATTACCTGACCCACAAAATGGACACTGAGCACCTTCTTGATGAGCTTTTTCGTGCAACTCTTCTGTTGAAAGCACGTTTAATTTTTGTTTTTGCATTTCTGCCTCCTTGTTATTTTTATTTTTTATCTTTTATTCTTTTATCAATTTTCTTAAATAACCCTTCCTGGATCAGTTCTTCAATACTATGTTTAATCAATCTCTTGCATCCCTTTTCTTCACCATCACCGCAGATAATATATTGTTCATTTAATGGAACGTTATCTTGGGAATAATTATACTCTACTTCGGATTCATGTGAACAATTAGGACATTTATACCAAACCATTTCCCCACGTCTTAATTTAATATTAGCTGTACCTGGCTTATTAAGTTCTCTCTTATAACCAGCGCTTAATTTTGAGCAATCACGGCAAAAAGTAAATTCTGGTGAAATTACAATTTGAGCAGAAGCAGTGTTTTCCCAGGTTTTCTTAACTAAATTAAAGATTGCTTCAGGCGAAGGCCTTTGCTCGCCTAAGAAAACATGAGTAATACAGCCTGCCTCAATTAAATTATTAAACTTACCTTGTTTTTCAATTCTTTCAGTAATATCAACAGGAGCATCAGCTCTTAAGTGAATGCTATTAGAATAATAAACAGTACCATCTTCTTTGCAGCCCCTTACATAATCTTTAGCTTCTGGATATTCTTGAATATCTACCTTAGCAAGTCTCATAGAAGCTGATTCTGCTGGAGTTTCCTCTAAAACCAGCTTGAGTCCAGTTTCTTCGCCTAATTTTTTGGCTTTTAGATACATAGCAGAAATTATCTTAAGACCTGTTTTTAAGGCTTCATTATCTTCATGAAGTTCTTTGCCTATTAAATATTGAACTGTTTCATTTAGGCCAATAATCCCCATAATGTAACTAGCTTCATCTAAATTTATATATGGTTTGCCATCAGCTGCTATCCGTCCAGCTTGAGCCATTGGACGACCAGGTTTCATCATTTCATGAATAAATTCTTTTTTCTCTAAATGAGCTTTCATGGCAATATCCATGGCTTTCTCAAGCTCTATTATTAACTCATTAATATCACCTTTTTTGTCTTTACCTGCCCGATAAGCTGCTTGGGGCAAATTAATAGTTACATTTTGAAAACCGCAAAACCTCATTGATTCAGGATGCTCAATAACATATTTATCAGTTATCTCTGTTTTTAACCTACAACACATTGATAAATTTACTTTATCTCTATCAAAAACAAAATATGGGGCACCGTTTTCAGAAGCTATTTTGGCCGCATACTCTAAAAGTTCTCTTTGCTTAGGGTTCCTAAAAGAGTCTTCATCAACATGTAAATTCATTTTAGGAAACGGGAAAGGTTGACCATTAGCATCACCTGCCCGCCAAACATCCATCATGGCTTTTAAGAATCTTTGAGCTTCTTCTTCGTAATCACCATAAGTTTTGCCTGTATATTTTCCTTTTGGACCAATAGCTGGAACGTTTTTTAGATAATCAGGCACCCCCAAATGAACATTAAAATCAATAAATAGGGTTTGACCACCTCTGGAGAAAGCATTTTGGGAACATGAAAATATTAAATATTGAGCTTGTTGTAAAACCTCTTCATCTGATAAATTAACAAAATAAGGAGCGTAAAAAATATTTACATAAGCCAAGCCCAATGCCCCCGCATAATAAGCTTGCATAGAAGCTAGGAAGGTATTTAGGTGACCAGTTAAAGTAGAAGCATGTCTAGCTGGAGTTGAAGCAGTGGATAGATTATCAAGAATAAGTCCGTATTTTTTCAAATATTCAATTGAATGAGCTGAGCAATAAGCTCTAACGGGATAACCAAGATCATGAAGATGAATCATTCCTTTCATATGAGCATTAGAAACTTCTGAAGAAAAAACTTTTTTAAGAGCATATTGCTTAAGAATTGTTTCAGCAATTCCCAGGTTAACAGCTTCTGGATTATTAGACTTTATATTGGAATTTTCTTTAGTATTAGCAAAAATAAGCTGATCAATATTATAAGTAGACATACCAATTATTTCTTGTTTTTTAAGCTTAGTCTGGTAGCCTCTTTCAAATAATTCATTATCAACTAGTTCACGAACCAAATTAACATTAATATTTTTAATACCAGAAGATAATATCTTTCGCTCTACCGCAAAAGCAATATCTTGAGCTTCCTTCTCATTAAGATCAGCTTCTTTAACCAGAGCTTGAGCAATTCTGGAACGATCCCATTTTGAGTATTGTCCTCTGATTGGAGCCGAAACCAAGAGATGAAGATCAGTAGAATCTTTATAATTTTTTTCTTCTTTAATTACTTGGAGCAAATCAGTCATATTAAGCTGATCCTTACTTTCTTTTTTAAATTTATCAAAATTACGACCAATGGTTTCAATAATTTCTTCCTGAGCTTCTCTTGGTAGACCTGTATTTTCTACCTCTTTAACTAAATAATCAAAAAGTTTTTTGTTTTCAACAGTCACTTTATTTTTTCCCCTTTCTTTTTTTTGGTCTTAAACCCTTTAACTCTTCTTCAAATGATTTTAAATCTTCAAACGATTTATAAACTGAG
>CAZGIU010000038.1:0-5051 GCA_964526535.1 uncultured Candidatus Saccharibacteria bacterium
CTTTTTTGGCAGAATTCTCATTTTTTATATCTTGTATCTCTTCTTCATTATCCATATTACCAACTTTAATTGAAGCAATTGAAGTAACCTTATCTCCATCTTTCAGGGTCATTATTCTAACACCTTGAGTTGCCCTGCCTATCTTAGAAACCGAAGTTACCGGTATTCTAATGATCTGACCCCTCTGAGAAACTACAACTAAGTCGCCTGTAAATTTTTCAGAGATTCTCATATCAACGATATTGCCGGTTTTAGAGGTAATGGCTGCTGCCTTAATGCCTGAACCAGCACGATGATGTTTAGTGTAATGAGAAACTTCTGTTCTTTTGCCATAACCGTTTTCCATAACTACCAAAACCTCACCATTCTTCGGGGCTATATCCATACCTTTAACTTCGTCGGTTTTTGAAAGCTTGATCCCCCTAACACCACTAGTAGCTCTACCCATCGGTCTTGCTTCTTTCTCATCAAACTTAATGGCCTTGCCTTCTTTGGTGATTAAAATTATTTCATCCTTACCAGAAGTTGGTTTAACTGTTATCAGCTCGTCATCAGTTTTTAGTTTAACCGCAATCAAACCTGATTTTCTAGCTACTTTGAATTGATCTATTTCAGTTTTTTTAACAAAACCTTTCTTGGTTGCCATAAATAAGAAACCGACAACCTTATCAAAACCAGAAATATTTATCATAGCAGTAACTTTTTCGTCAGGAGCCGTTTGGATTACATTAACCAAGGCTTGTCCTCTGGCAGTTCTAGTTCCTACAGGAATATCATAAACTTTGGATTGAAAAACCCTACCTTTATTAGTAAAAAAAAGCATATTGTCATGAGTTTGAGTTAAAAGCAAATGCTCAACTACATCTTCTTCACGAGTAGACATACCAATTATACCTTTACCACCACGAGCTTGAGATCGATAAACCTGAGGAGCCATTCTTTTTATATAGTTAGATCTGGTTAAGGCAATTATGGCTGGCTCGTTAGGAATAAGGTCTTCTTGATTAAACTCATCAACTCCACCTTTAACAACTCTGGTCTTTCGCTCGTCACCATATTTTTCTTTAATTTCCTCTGTTTCAGTTTTAATTATTTCTAATATCTTCTTCGGACTTTTTAAAATTGCTTCCAGCTCTTTGATAAGCTTTTTAAGCTCTTTGTATTCTTCTTCAATTTTATAACGCTCCAGGGCAGCCAATGATTGAAGACGCATTAACAAAATAGCCTCTGCTTGAATCTCGGTAAATTTGAATTTTTTAATTAAACCTTGTTTGGCATCATCTCTGTTTTTAGATTGCTTAATAAGTTTAATAATGGCATCAATATTTTCTGTAGCTTTAATTAAGCCTTCTGATATATGAGCTCTTTCTTTAGCCTTTCTTAAATCAAACTCGGTTCTTCTTTTAACAACTTCTTTTCGATGTTCTATAAAATAAAAAATAAGATCTTTTAAAGTTAAAACTCTGGGCTGAATACCATCAACCAAAGCAACTAAATTTAGATGAAAAGAAGTTTGAAGCGGAGTATATTTATATAGCTGATTAAGTATTTTCTTGGGATAAGCTTCTTTTTTAAGATCTACTACAATTCTAACTCCCTCACGATTTGATTCATCTCGCAGATCTTGAACGCCTTGAATTTTTTTAGTTTTGACTAACTCGGCAATTTTTTCAACCAACGAAGCTTTATTTTGCTGATAAGGAATTTCAGTAATAACTATTCTAAATTTACCGCCTTTTTTCTCTTCTATTTCACAAACTGCTCGATTAACTACACTGCCTTTACCTGTAGCATAAGCAGATTTAATATCACGAATATTATAAATAATTCCACCAGTTGGAAAATCTGGACCTTTGATAAATTCACATAAATCATCAACTGTAGTATTAGGGTTATCTATAAAATGGATTACTGCTTCAGCCACCTCAGTTAAATTATGAGGCGGAATAGCAGTAGTCATGCCCACAGCGATTCCCATCGAACCGTTTAATAAAAGTTGGGGCAGTTTGGCTGGCAGGACTGTTGGCTCTTTTTTAGTACCATCATAATTGGGCACAAAGTTAACAGTTTCTTTGTCGATATCAAATAACATTTCCTCGGTTATCTTAGCCATTTTTGCTTCTGTATATCGCATAGCGGCTGCTGAGTCACCGTCCATGGAGCCAAAATTACCCTGACCAGCTACTAACTGATATCTCATTGAAAAATCTTGAGCCATCCGAACCATAGAATCATAAACTGCCACATCACCATGGGGATGATATTTACCTAAAGTTTCACCAACAATAGTGGCTGATTTTCTAAAGCGGCCATTGTATCTTAACCCCAACTCATTCATAGCATATAAAATTCTACGATGAACCGGCTTTAAGCCGTCCCTAACATCAGGTAAGGCGCGGGAAACAATTACGCTCATAGCATAATCTAAATAAGATTCCTCCATTTCAGAAGTAATATTTCTAGGCTTTATATAGCCATCTTCTTTTTGTATCTCTCTTTTTTTATCTGACTGATTTGCCACTTTTTTCCTTTCAGTTTTTCTATAAGCTTAGGGGATATTCCAACGATCTATTAACCATTTATTTTCTGATTGAACATACAAAACTGCAAATTGTCGATTGATAGTCCATTTGTTACCAGAGTCTCGATTAACCTGAAGTTCAATACCATAAATATCATATTGAGTAGATGAAGAATATTTAGTTTCTGTTATTCTAAAGCTTTCAGGATAAGAATACGATCTAGCAGCTGATGATAAGTCAGCATAATTAAACTCTTTCTTAAAAGCAGCTGTCATATATTTATTTAGTTCAGTTTGATTACCTGCAATATAAGCATTCATAAATGATGTAACTGCCTGTTCAGCTTTGGCTCTGGCTTCTTGCTGTTCTTTGGTTTGACGCTCCTCTGAAGCTTTTAATTGCTCCTCTTCTTCAAGTTTGTCTTCATAATCTTTTCTTACCTTCTGAAATTTATCAATAATCACATAAGTTTCATCTGATAGTTTTTCCGCTATGAAAGAAAATTTTATATAGGCTCGGTCAAAAGAAGCCTTCATTTCAGTAGCTAAGTTTTCAATATCTTTAATGTCCTGATTAGTAAAATCTTTGGGACTTTCAGAGACAGATCTTAATTCTTGTAAGTATTCCCGATATTTTTCAAAGCCATTATTTAGTTCTTTTTTAGCTTCTTCGTATTCATTGGGGGTTACTAATTCCCTAAGCGCGTCTTTTTGGGTTTCAATTATTTTTTGGGTGTCTTTGACTAACAGAGTTATTGAATTAAATTCTTCAATATCTTGCATTTCAGAGACTTTCTTGTTTAGCTGGTTTGAGGCATTAATAACTTCTTGCCAAACCCCCTTAACCTCTCTTTCAAAGGCATTCCCCTCAGAGGCCTTTAGCCAAAAAAGTCCACCAATAACAGAAATAGCTATAAGAAAAACTCCAGACAAAATCCAAAAATTTTTATTTTTAAAAAAAGGTTTCTTGTTTCTTGTTTTCTCCTCATCGGAAAGATCTAAAACATTCTCAGAAACCTGATGATTATTCGCCTGCTTTTTTACGGCCTTAGCATGCAAACTACCACCACAATGGGAACAAAAATTTTCTTTTTTGTTTTGGATTGAGCCGCATTCCGGACAATAAGTCATGTCGGAATAAATTTGTACTTCTTGAGAATCTTCTTTTTTAGACATAGTCTACTCCTTGTTTAGACATCTAAGTTCTTAACATTTTTAGCATGAGCCTGAATAAAGCGCTTACGAGGCATAACTTCATTGCCCATTAAAATTGAAAATATTTCATCTGACTTTTCAGCATCCTCAATGTTTACCTGATACAAAACCCTGTTTTCTGGATTCATGGTAGTTTCCCAAAGCTGAGTAGGATTCATTTCACCTAGGCCTTTATATCGCTGGATACTAATACCCTTAAGTTTTTCATCTTTAATTTCTGTTTGATCTAATTCTTGTTCGTCTGGTTGTTGAGAATTTTCTATTTCGTCGATAACAGAAGTTTCTTCTTTTTTTTCTGCTTCCTTTTTAACCTCAAGTTTCTTTTTAGAAAGCTCATCAATAATTTCAGTTTTATCGGCTTCGGTATAAGCATAATGAGTTTCTTTACCTTTGGAAATTTTAAATAAAGGCGGTTGAGCTATAAAAAGATTGCCATTTTTAATAACCTGCTCAAAATGTCTGTAAAATAAAGTTAAAAGCAAGGTTCTGATATGAGCACCATCAACATCAGCGTCAGTCATGATTATAATTTTGCCATAACGAAGTTTATCCATATCCATTTGCTCACCCATTGAAGTTCCAATAGCAATAATTAGGGATTTAACTTCATTGTTAGCTAACATTTTGTCTAAACGAGCTTTTTCAACATTAAGGATTTTACCTCTAAGTGGCAAAATTGCCTGAAAACTTCTGTCTCTACCTTGCTTAGCACTACCGCCAGCTGAATCACCCTCTACAATATACAATTCGGCTCTATCGGCATTTTTCTCAGAGCAATCGGCTAATTTGCCCGGCAAAGTTATGCCTTCTAAGGCACCTTTTCTAATAACAGAATCTCGAGCCACTCTGGCAGCCATTCTAGCACGAGCTGCTAAGAAAATTTTCTCCATAATTTTTTTGGCATTTTGAGGATGTTTTTCTAAGAAGTCATACAAACTTTCTGATAAAACTTGTTCAACTACAGTTCTTACCTCAGGGTTACCAAGTTTAGCTTTAGTTTGACCTTCAAATTGAGGATTACCAATTTTTATAGAAATAATCGCTGTTAAACCTTCTCTGGTATCCTCTCCCTGAAGAGCTGGATCATTTTTCTTGATAAGCTCGAACTTTCTAGCATAATCATTTAAAACCCGGGTCAAGGCTGATTTAAAACCAGTTAAATGCATACCACCCTCTATGGTATGAATATTGTTAGCATAAGTATAAACATTTTCCTTGTAAGCATCTGTATACTGCATAGAAATTTCAACCACTATTCCGTCAACCTCTTTTTCAATATAAAAAGGATATTGATTAACAATTTCTTTATTTTTAT
>CAZGIU010000039.1:0-4892 GCA_964526535.1 uncultured Candidatus Saccharibacteria bacterium
AGGCCTAAAAAAACTGATGCCTTAATAGAGCCTTCGGTTTCAATTGAAGATAAGGTTATGGAACTAGAAAAGTACTTTGCAGCTTCTGCAGAAGTTCACTTTAGTCATTATTTACAACATGCTAAAACTAAAATAGAGGTAATAGTAAGTTTTCTGGCTATTTTAGAGCTTCTAAAGCTAAGAAAGATAATAATTCAGCAGGATAATAATTTTTCCGATATAATAATAACTAAAAAGGAAGACAATTTTACTATTAATCATGAAAACATTAAATAACGATAAAGAACTTAAACAAATTATCGAAGCGATTTTATTTGTAGCTGAGAAGCCGGTTAGTTTAAAAGAATTTTCTCAGTTATCCGGTTCTGTTTCTTTTGAAGTTCAAAAAGCATTGCTTGCTTTAATTGATGAATATAAGAGAAGAGGCTTAAGAATTATTAGAAAGGGCAACTATTTTCAAATGATTTCTGCGCCTGAGGTTGGGCAGGCTGTAGCTAGATATCTTAACCAGGAGCTTAAAAAAGAACTAGGGCAGGCTGCTTTAGAAACCTTAGCTATTATAACTTATAAACAGCCTATAACTAGAGTTGAGGTTGAAAAAATCAGAGGAGTTAATTGCGATGCGATTTTACGCAACTTGCAAATTAAAGGTTTAATTCAAGAAGTTGACAGAAAAGATGCCCCGGGTCGCCCCATTTTATATGGAACTACTTTTGAGTTTCTTCAATATTTAGGGCTAGAAAGTATAGAGCAGTTGCCCAAATTGTCAGCAGATGAGATAGAAACTATTAAACCTACTTTTAAATTTTAGATGATAAAAAACTTACTTTTAATTTTGGTAATAATTGCTGAACAATTTGGTTTTAATTTTTTACCCGAAAATTTAAATCCTAACAATCAAAAAGTTCAAGCAAATAATTCTGTCTATACAACTGAGTCCTATTTGGAAAACTTGAAACCACTGCCTGAAAAAGAAAATCAAGGGGATTTTGCTGATATAACAGCCGAAGCTTATCTTGCTATTGACTTAGATACAAGTTTTATTTTTTTAGAAAAAAATTCTGAGGAAAAACTGCCCATAGCCTCATTAACAAAAATAATGACTGCTTTAGTTGCTCTGGAGGAGTTAGATTTAGATGAGGAGGTTATAATTTCTGAGACTGCAATAGCTTCTTATGGAGAGGGTATTGCATTAAGATTGGGTGAAAGATTATCAGTAGAAGATCTTTTATATGCTATTTTATTAGAATCTTCTAATGATGCTGCTGTTGCTTTAGCAGAAAAAGTTTCAGGATCTGAGAAAAATTTCGTTATTTTAATGAATAAAAAAGCTGAAAAGTTTGGTCTTAAAAATACCAAATTTAAAAACGCTACCGGTTTAGATGAGGATAATCAGTATTCAACAGTCTCTGATTTAGCTGTTTTAACCAAACAAGCATTATATAACAAGAAATTTTTTGAAATTGCTTCAACTTATTCAAAAACCATTGTTTCTAAAGAAGGCATTAATCATTATTTGGTAAATTCTAATAAACTTATGGGTCAGGATAAAAATGTTAAAGGCATAAAAACAGGCTTAACAGATAATGCCGGTCAGTGTCTCATATCTTTAAAGGAAGTTAGCGAAAAAAATATTTTGACGATTATTTTGGGCTCTCAGAATAGATTTTCAGAAACCACAAAAATGATAAACTATATTGTAGAGGATTTTTTATGGATAAAAAAATAAAACTGATTATTTTTGATTGGGGCGGAGTAATTTTTAAAGATGGCTTTACCGAAGCTTTAAAGTTTTATGCAACCATGAATAACAAAACCATAGAGGATTACAATAAATTTATTCATCAGTTTGATAATTTTGGCTATAAAGATGCTTGGTGGCTTCACTCAACCGGCAGGATATCAGAGAAAGATTATTGGTCCAAGCTAAGGCAAAATATAAAAAACACAAGAGTGGTAATGAATATTAAAAATTGGAATTATAATTTTACCTTACCGGTTTACGGTACTGTACAAATTATTAAGAATTTGAAGAAAGAGAATTATTTTTTGGCGCTGTTAACAAATCATACCAAAGAATGGTTTTCTTATTATGACAAAACTTCAGTTGGTAGAGAAATTCATGGTTACTTTGATGAGATTATTAATTCAGCTCATATTGGTTATAAAAAACCAAGTCCAAGGATTTATGAAATGGTTTTTCTTAAAACTGGTTTTAAGCCAGAAGAAGCAATTTTCATAGATAATACCGAGCAAAACGTAAAAGCCGCCCAAGAGTTAGGCATCGATTCAATTTTTTTTATTAATCCTTCTCAATTAAGAAAAGATTTAGCTTTAAGAGGAGTTTTATTATGAGCAAGATGGTAGCTTTAGTTGGCAGAACCAATGTTGGTAAATCAACTCTTTTTAATCGTTTAATTAAAAAAAGATTTGCGGTTACTTCTTATACTCCTCAAACAACCAGAGACAGACTTTACGCTGATTTATCCTGGAATGGTCAAGACTTTATCTTAGTTGATACAGCTGGTTTAAACTTAGATATTAAAGATGAATTTAAAAATATTGCCAAAAAAATAGAATATCAAATCTTTTCCCAAGTTAAGGAAGCTATCTCAGAGGCTGATTTAATTATTTTTTTAACGGACGCTAAAGATGGTTTAACTGATTCAGATAAAGAAATTGCCGATTTGTTACGAAAATCCGCTAAACCCATAATTTTATGTGTTAATAAGGTTGATAACCAAAAACAGGAAGAAAGAGTATCAGAATTTGAGAGTTTTGGTTTTAAAGATGTTGTTTCTGTTTCCGCTATTTCTGGCAGAAAATCAGGTGATTTACTTGATGTTATTGCTGATAAAATTAGTAAAATTAAAACATCTAATAAATCAAAAAAATCAGATTTAGATATTGCTATTTTGGGTCGTCCAAATGTTGGCAAGTCCACCTTAACTAATAGTTTAATCGGTCAAAACAGATTGTTGGTGTCTGAAGTGCCTGGAACTACCATTGATACAGTTGATGTTTTTTTAAATTATGAAAAACAAATTATTAGATTTATTGATACGGCTGGCATAAGAAGGCGAGGCAAGATAAAAACTGGAGTTGAAAAATTTAGCGTTTTAAGGGCTTTAAAATCTATTGCTCGTTCAGATATAGTAACTTTATTAATCGATGCTTCAGAGGGAGTGACTAAGCAGGATATGCACATTGCTCAATTTGTATTGGAAGGTGGCAGAGGATTGATATTGGTTGTTAATAAATGGGATTTAGTTGAGCTTGAAAAAGACATGAACAATTTTTTGAATCATTTGAGAAATAGGGTTAAGTTTTTGCCTTGGTCGCCAGTTGTTTTTGTATCAGCCCTAAAAGGTAAAAACGTTAAAAAAATTCTAGACTTAGCTTTATTGATAGACCAGAATAGGAAACTTAAAATTTCTACCAGAAAAATTAATGAATTAATAGCCAAGGCTGTTATGGAAAATCCTCCCAAGGCTAAAGGTAAATATCAGCCAAAAATATATTTTTCTTCTCAGGTTGCTGTGGCACCACCAATGTTTGTTATAAAAGTTAATCAGCCCGATTTAATTCATTTTTCATATTTAAGATACTTAGAAAGACAGATTAGGCAAGCATTTGATTTTACTGGTACTCCAATTAAAATAGAACTAAGGAGCAATAGTAACAATGCAAAGGTCAAAAATCAAAGTGCAAAATGACAAATCAAAATCTAAAATAATAGTTAGGAAAATTTGTAGATCAGACGAACTTAAGCTTTTAGAATTTGAAAAAAGAAATACTGAGAAAGATTTTCGTATGGGGAGCCACAAGGGAACAATTTCTTTAAAAGATGTCAAGAAAAGCATTGATATAATACTTAATTCTAAGCTCCAAAAAATGGTTAGTTTGGTCGCAGAAATTGATAATAAAATTGTAGGCTGGTTAGAGCTCGGAATAAAGCCAGGAATACTTAGAAAGCATATTGCTAGTGTTGGCATAGAGGTTTTGGAAAATTCAGACGCGAACAGTGTCAGATTAATTTTATTAGATGAATTGCCTAAAATTGCTAGAAAACTTAAAGTGAAGATATTAATCACAGATTTATTTAGTGGTAATAGAAATACTATTGAGATGTATAAAAAATCAGGATTTAGAGTTTATGGTAAATTGTCAAAAGGTATAAAGATAGGTAATAAATATTTTGCTACTGTTCAAATGTACAGAGAAATCCTATGAAACCAGGTGAAATTGTAAAAAAATTTAAATCTAAAAAAGGCAAAGAAATAATACTACGAAGTCTTAAAACTAGTGATGCTAAAGAGTTAATGGTTATGATAAATTCGGTTATTGCAGAAGATGATTACATTTTAATGTTAGATAAGGTTACTCTTAAACAAGAGAAAGAAACAGTCCAGAAATGGCTCAAAAAAATAAGAAAAAATGAAATGATAATATTGGTTGTTGAATATAAAGATAAGATAATAGGTAATTCAGAGGTAAAAATAGGCACTGGCGCAAGATCTCATGTTGGTAACTTCGGGATAACTCTTGTTAAAGATTTTAGAGAGGAAGGAATAGGCTCTGTTTTAATGAAAGAAAGCTTGGCTTTAGCTAAAAAATTACTCAAAGTGAGTTTGATTACTCTGGAGGTGTACTCAACCAATAAAAGAGCTCAATCTTTATATAAAAAAACTGGTTTTAAAAAAGTTGGTTTTATGCCCAAAGCAATAAAAAGAAAAGGTAAATATATTTCAGAAATTATAATGTACAAGGAGCTTTGATGTTTGTTTTTGTCGGACTAGGAAATCCAGGGCAAGAATATAAAAAAACTAGACACAATGTAGGTTTTTTAATTTTAGATAAACTCCAAGAAAAACTAAAAAGTGAAGCCTTTA
>CAZGIU010000040.1:0-4719 GCA_964526535.1 uncultured Candidatus Saccharibacteria bacterium
ATTTGATAATTTTTTCTACTTTAGATTCTTTAGAATGCTGATGATATGAAATAAGCTTCTTTTTTATATCGTAAAAAGATAAAAGCTTTAAACTAACCCTGATATCTTCACAAACAATATAATCAACTGACTTTAATACCCCTAAAGCTCTAATGGTTATATCGGACAAATTGCCGATTGGGGTAGCCACCACATAAAGCTGGCTCATTTTATCTCCATTTCTTTTAAGATTGATAGCCAATGTTTAAGGTTTAAATCTTCGGCTCTAATATTAATATCTAAATTATTTTTTTTAATAATTTTTTCAAAATACTCTTTATCTTTTTTAAAGCCCGACGAAAGATTATTTAATAATTTTTTTCTGGGACTACCAAAACCAATTCTAATTAACTGAAAAAAAGATTTTTCATTGATATCTTGGTAACTATTTTTAATATCTGAGATTTCTATAATAGCCGACTCAACTTTTGGTCGAGGATAAAAACTTTTAGCAGAAACTTCCCTAACAATTTTAGGCTTACCGTAAAACTTTACGGAAATTGATAAAAGATTTTCTTTTTTGGGCCTGGCAATAATCCGCTCAGCTACTTCTTTTTGGACCATTAAAATCATTGATTTGGGTTTATTTTCTCTTTCTAAAAAATTCCTCAAAAGACGAGCCGTTAAATAATATGGGATATTGGCTACAACTTTATAACTACCTTTGATATATTTTTCAATATTAAATTTAAGAACATCTTCATGGTAAATAAAAAGATTTTTAGAGTTAGAAAAATTATGTTTTAAAAACAAGACCATATCCTTGTCTTTCTCTATCACCAAAACCTTAGAGGCTTTTTTAAGCAGTTTTTCTGTTAATACACCTAAACCAGGCCCAACCTCTAAAATTGTATCTGTTTTTTTAACTGAAGAGGCTTTAATAATTTTATCTAAAACATCTTGATCAATTAAAAAGTGCTGACCTAATTTTTCAGCTTTTTTAGAAGAAGCAAAAAGTTTAACTAATTTATCCATATTTATACTTTAACAAAAAAAGGAGGCTTTGCCTCCTCTTTTAGATTTTCTATCGCTTACCGCAAACCGGCCAAGCCCCCCAGCCCTGCTTAGAAGCCTTCCAAGCTGTGGTATAAATCTGGGCCTTAGCGTCATAAATAGAAGCGCCAGCAAAACCTGCTTGAACAGACGCCCCAGCCCAAGTAGAAGGCAAGTATTGGAATAGGCCATGAAAACGACCAGTACGAGAAACAGCGTCGGGTCGACCGCCTGACTCACAATACATTACTCTCGATAATTTACCGGGATCAATGCCATATTTTCTGCCTGCGTCATTTAACCATTCTGAGAATGAACCAGTGGCATAACTTAAAGTGCCTTTAATTACAATTTGGGCAACAGGTTCTTTAATTATTTTCTGAGCCAGAACTGTTTTTTCGGCTAATAAACCATTTTCGATAACCCTTCTGTAAAAAACCTCTTTTTGACCAACCTGGCCATATCGTTCTATTTTAGTTTTACCTTTGGGCAAATTATTATCTTCTTTATAAATAGTGGTGAAGGGAATTTCAGCTATTTCTGAATTTTCTGTTTCAGAAACTCTAATAACATTAACCGACAAGTCTTGAGTTATTTTAGTCTCTGGGGCTGGCTCAACTCTATCCTTGCCTTCAACTTTAATACCCTCTGCTTCTAAGACTAAGGCCACAGTTTCAGCTCTAGTATGAATCTCTTTAATTTGACCGTCTATTTGAAGCATTACAGTTGGGGCCCTGTCTATATAGATAACAGGTAAAACAACTACTGAGTTTAATGGGCTGGCTACTGAAATCTTATCAGCCGCATAAACATTTATTGAGAGATCAGCCAGTATCTCATTAACTGAAAGATGAGGACTCAGACCATAAATAGTGGTTGTACCGTCTATTACGGTTACTGGTTTAGCTTTAGTTATTTTTACCTCTAAGGCTGAGTTTTCAATAAAAGAATCTAAAGACGGTTCTACTAAATCCTCTTCTTTTAGGTTAAAATTTTTAGCAAAAAGTGCCTCACCTATTGTTTCTGCCTGAGTGCTAAAAACAGATTTTTCTCCATCAACATTGGCTGTGATTACTTTAGTCTTGCCCTCGTAAACCGAACCAGCGCCCAGTGCCAATGGTACATAACCGTTAGCCAACAATGGAACTAAACCGAGAGTAACCAAGATTGGCTTAATTTTATTAATTAAATTATTTTTTATGTTTAAGATTTGTTTGCCAATTATTTTTGTCTTTGGCGAAGAACTCTGGGGTTTAATAAAAACCTCCTAGGTTAGCTTGTTTGTCACATCCTATTTTGAGGTTTTGTTTTTATTTTTAGGTATATCTATTTTGGATATACAAAAAACGATTATACAGAAGCAGGAAAGATTGTCAACCCTGGACAATTTTGCCTTTATAAAGACACTTTGAAGCTTTAAATATTTTTATTTTTTATTACCTTAGATAAAAAATTTCCTGCACAAAATCGTCTGAAAAAAGCATTTTGATATTTATTTTCTTGTCCGTAATTTCAACAAAGTTAATTGAGGGTGGCACACTGCCTCTAACTCGACCAGTGCCTGAAGTACCAGAAGAAATCAGTTTCACCTTGTCGAGATTCCAGCAATATGGCACATGCTTATGACCAGATAAAACCATATCAATATTTAACTCAGCTATTTTAGATAAAAGATCCCCGGCATCATAAACTACATTTCTTTCTCGACCGGTATTGGGGATAGAAACCAAATGATGATGAAGCGCCAGAATCATAAAATCTTTTTTCTTGCCCTTAAAAAATTTATCAATATATTTATACTTATCGCGACCAACTTCACCGTCGTCTGCATCTGGTCTATTAGAATCAACAGCCATAATTCTTACAGACTGCGAAAGACCTTTTATTTTATTTTTAGGAAAAACTTTTTCTGAATAACGCGGACCAAAAATTTTTTCAAAATGTTCATAGCCAACATTGCGACAATCATGATTGCCAGCTAAAACTATTTTATTGCGACATTTTATTTTATCAATATATCTTTTAACTTCTTGAAATTCATTCAAATAGCCAGCAGCTGTTAGATCACCTGCCACAATAACAACACTGGGATTATACTGATTTATCGCTTCAATAAAGCTATCAAGTGTTTTTTTGTCAAAACGAACATCACCACAATGAATGTCTGAAATCTGAGCAATTTTAAAAGCCATACTTTCTCCTTTAAATTAAAGATACCAGATGAGCATTATAGCGCCTAAAGAAATCATTAAAAACGCCAAGAGAAGATGCATTTTACGACCTTCTTTTTCTTGCCAATTAATCATTTTTTCAATTACCAACCTATTTGAAGATAACCCAAATATTAAAATTAAAGGTAAAACAAACATTAGATTATATATTAAAAGATAAATAAGACCGTCCCAAAAAGTAGCTTTTAAATTCAGAAGACTAACAATGGCAATGTAAACTGCGCCCGAGCATGGAAACTCAAAAACTCCAACAATTAAACCCATAACCACAGCAGCCGGCACAGAAGCTTTATAAGCCCAATCGTTTAATTTATATCTGGCCTTAATAGACATTCTAACTTTCAGAAAATTCCAATTTGGAAAAAAATACTCTTTAAGATTAAGAACACCGAACAAAATTACAATAAAAGCTCCAAGATAGGAAACCAGATGAGGAATACCAAAAAAACTAATAGTTTTTAAAAGACCTAAGCCAATAAAAAAATAGGTCAGGTAAATTGATAAAATATAGAAAAAACCCACCCTTAAAATTACTTTTCTATTTTTACCCAAGGTAAACATAACGGCAATAAACAATAAGGCAGCCGAGATAGCACATGGGTTAAAACTATCTAAAAGACCTGCTCCAACAACTGTTGGCAAAATTAAATCATTCATGAGTATTAACCCTCAAAATAAATTTTTATTAATAACATAAATATTATTCCGAGAACAAATAAAGCAAAACTTAAAAAAGCTTTGGAAATTTTAACTTCTTTGTGAAGTTCGGGTACCAAATCAGACATAGCTATATAAATAAAACCACCGGCAGCGAAGGAAAGCAAATAGGGAGAAAAACTTTCTATTGAACTGGCTAAATAAAAACCAATTAAGGCACCTAAGACAGCGGTAACAGATAAGGCAAAGTTCCATAAAAGAGCTTTAAGTCTAGAAAAACCACCATGAATTAAAACTCCAAAATCTCCAAATTCCTGAGGCAACTCATGAGCAGCAACTGCTATGGTTGTTATTAGGCCTAACTCAAAATTAACACTAAAGGCAGAAGCAATAACTAATCCATCTATAAAATTATGGAAACCATCGCCTATTAAACTCATATAAGTAAAAGTATGAACCTTACAAACACCGTCTTCGTGACAATGATGCCACTTAAGAAACCTTTCTAAAACAAAAAATAATACAATGCCTAATACCAAGAACATAAAAGGTGACAGTCCTTCAGTCTCTTCTAAGGCTTCTGGCAAAAGATGAAAAAAAGCACTTCCTAACAAAGCACCGGCTGAAAAAGCCACTAAATAAAAAGCGATTTTATTAAGCAAGTTTTTCTTAATAAAAAAGGTTACTACTCCAATAAGAGATAGTGCGCTTATAAAAACAGTTGCTAATAAAGCATAAAATAATGATTCTTCCATAACTTATGTAATTATATCAAAATCTGCCGATAATTGGCAGATTT